>NZ_JALGQY010000038.1:0-27781 GCF_022809915.1 Acinetobacter lwoffii
GCACGAATGCCAAGAAATCCGGAGTGCAAATATTAACCAAAAAGAAGATCGTTTTTTGATTTATGAAAGAGATCTATAATACACCTTATACGAAATGCGTTATAATTCCGCTTATAAATCAATCCTGTAGTTCCTAGTTTATAGCCCATCTTCCCCAAGGTGGGCTTTTTTTATGTTTTTCCATGTTTCACGCTTAGTAAGTGAGCAATGTTTCACGGCTTTAATAAGCCCAAGTGAACAATCAAATCAGCCATACGGCTTAAAGAATCGGCTCCAAAAGCCTCTTTTTTCCGGTTCAGGCTCTACGTGTTCAGGAATAGGAATTCGCTTATTCTCGATTACCCAGTTTAGTGTCGCAAGTTGTACATCTGCTAAACTTTGCCAATCTGCTTTTAAATATTCAATCACCTCTGTTTTGTATAAGCCATTCACTGTTTCAGCCAAAGCAATATCATATGAATCACCAGTCGTACCGACTGATGCTCTTAAATTTGCTGCCTCTAAACGATGACATTATTGTCAAAATGCAGGGTATGGGTGGCTCCCCTTAGGGGCATAATTTGTTGAATCCTAGGTTACTATTAAAAAATCAGAAAAAATAGGAGTTTAGAGCTCCCATTTTTTGTTAGCTTTCTAAGTCCCTATGTTAATTTGAAGAATACTTCATCATAACGTCCGAATACAGCTATATTTTTTTGATTTCTACAATATCACTTGATTCAATGAGCGATTGGATATTATCAAATAAACTTTGAATATAATCAGACGCTATATGGATATCTAAATCCTCCCTGCTACGCCATTCTTCTAAGAAAAAATATCTACTCGAGTCATTTTCGCTAATATAAAGCTCATATTTCAAGCATCCTTCTTCGTTAAGTGTAGGCTCTATTACACTTTTTAAAAGCGCTTCTAACGTCTCTTTTTGATCTGACTTTGCCTTAAAGTTCGCAATTATTGAAATAGTCATTATTTCACCTTTAATTTGTTTAGAAGTTTTCTAGTACAATTTTGCCTTTTGACTTGCCTGATTCAAGCAACTTATGCGCCTTCTCCAAGTTTGCAGCGTTAATTTTGCCTAGATTTTGGTTGAGGGTACTTCTAATTTTTTGCTGGTCAACTAATTGGGCAACCTGTTGCAATAGATTACCTTGCTTTTCAATATCATCGGTTTCATACATTGAACGAGTGAACATTAACTCCCAATGGATAGAAATAGATTTAGTCTTAAACGGCATAATATCAAATGTTTGTGGATCATCGATCAATCCAAGCTTGCCTTGTGGTGCAATCAGAGAAACTATTTGCTGGATATATGTTTCTGTATGATTTGTAGAGAATACGTATTTTGGTTTTGCAATGCCTAGTGTCTCGATTTGTGCATTTAAATCTTTGCTATGATCAATGACATGGTCGGCACCAAGTGATTCCACCCAAGATTTCGTTTCTTCACGTGAAGCTGTTGCTATAACGGTCAGATTTGTTTTTGCTTTTAGGAGTTGGATAGCAATTGATCCTACACCGCCTGCACCACCAATAATCAGAATACTGCCAACATCTGTTTCTGAAATTTGAAACCGATCAAACAGCATTTCCCATGCCGTGATAGCAGTTAATGGCAATGCTGCTGCTTCTGCATTAGATACTGTAATTGGTTTAAGACTGATAATTCGTTCATCGACTGCTTGAAACTCAGCATTACTACCATCTCGGGTTAAATCGCCAGCATACCAAACAGACTCTCCTACTTTAAACGAGGTAACTTTTGGGCCAACTTCGATAATTTCCCCAACGGCATCCCAACCTAAAATACGATTATTTGCTTCAGACGAATTTTTTCTCACTTTGGTATCAACTGGATTCACAGAGATTGCCTGAACTTTTACCAGTACATCACGCTCCTTAAGTGTAGGCTTCGCTTTTTCAATATCTACCAATGAATTTTTAAAATCATCATGATTATTTATAACATACGATACGGCTTTCATAGATTTGTCCACAACTTTAAAAAAAATAGAGTAAAAATGGAAGCGAAGTGCTCCCATTTTATGTTATTCAATAATTAAAACTCTTGGCTCGTTGGGCGCAAAACAATTTCATTAATATCTACATCCGCAGGCTGTTCAATTGCATAAGCAATTGCTCGAGCGACTGAGTCAGCTGGTATGGCTTGTCTGTAGAAATCAGTAACAAACTCTGAACTTTCTTTATGAGAAGAACCAAATTTTAGTTCTGACTCAACTGCACCAGGCTCAATAGTAGTCGTTCTAATTGTTCCCCCAACCTCATGACGAAGGCCTTCAGAGATGGCTCTTACAGCAAACTTAGTACCGCTATAAACAGTACCTCCTGGACTAAATACTTTTATCCCTGCAACAGATGCGAGATTAATAAAGTGTCCAAAGTTTTGTTTTTGGAAAACAGGTAGGGTAGCTGCTATACCATAAAGAACACCTTTAATATTAATGTCGATCATACGATCCCATTCATCAACTTTTAGCTCACTTAATGGTGCAATAGACATTAATCCAGCATTGTTTACCAATACATCGATTTGACCAAATGCGCTTAATGCCTTTTCAATAAGTGCTTGTACTTCATGTGGTTTGGTTATATCCATACCAATAAATTCAGCTTGACCACCTTCAGCACGAATGTCGTGAACAATAGCCTGTAATTTTTCAGTACGTCTAGCACCAAGTACAACCTTTGCACCTTTTTTAGCAAGTAAGCGAGCAGTAGCCTCACCTAAACCACTACTTGCACCAGTGATAACAATAACTTTATTTTCTATATTATTCATACAAGTAACCTTCAACCTATCTGTCAATCATATTTGATGGATTAAGTATTACAGCCTTGTTAGGTATAATAAATGAATAATATTATCTTTCAGAATTCCTATTTACGGAATAATTACCAGAACACAGGATTGGACATGCAGAACAAATTGGAAATGATGCGTATCTTTTGTGTCGCAGCAGAGTCTCGAAATTTTAAAGAGGCAGCAACTCAGCTGGGTATTTCCCCGCAGCTAGTGACACGGGCAATAAAAGAGCTAGAAGAGCAGCGCGGAGAGATTCTGTTCTACAGGAGTACTCGACAAATTAAAATTACCGCTGATGGTGAGCGTCTGGCAAAGCAAGCACGTTTTGCGGTGGGATCGATCGATGCTTTGTTTGTAAAAGACACCAAGGAAAAACGAGATGAAATGCGTGGGACTGTCCGTCTTACTGTGTCGTCTGTGTTAGGGCGCAAATTGGTAGTACCCGCACTAGCAGAATTTGCCACACGTTATCCAGATATTGTCGTGGATTGTGTGCTAACAGATTCACACTCGGATGTGATCGATGAGCGGATAGATATCGGGATCAGATTTGGATTTTTGCCGGACAATCGATATGTGGCAAGGGAATTGGCTAAAGTGAACTTTTATTCTGTGGGTACGCCAGAGTTAATTGATAAGGTTGGAATGCCTAAAAAAATTATTGATCTTGATAAATACCCTCTAACAGCACTAGTCGATCATAAAACAGGGCGTTACTGGCCATGGACATTCACCGAAAGTCGAAGCTTTACGCCATCAAATCCCCGTTTTATTACAGATGATCTTGAAGCTGAATTTCAAGCTATTCTCGCTGGAGTCGGATTCGGACACATGCCTGGATTTCTAGTTTTGCCGTGGCTTAGGAGTGGTAAGCTCATTCAGATACTTCATGAGGAAACCTCTCCCGTTTGGCGCCTGTATTTATATCGTCCACAGCGGGGCCCGACACCTTTGCGAATCCGAGCATTGTTTGATTACTTAGCGGAAGTGCTGGGCCGTATAGAAACCTGAATCAGATAAGACCATCACGTATCTAGAGTAACTACAATTTTTCCTATTTGCTGATTTGATTCAAGATAGCGCTGAGCGTCATGCATGTCCTCAAAGTTAAAGCAACGGTCGATCACTGGACGAAGATATCCTGCACCTATACTGCTAAGAATAAATCGTCTGGCTTGCTCCCTTAGAACAGGGTCATGCAGAACCTCAAGGAACAAAAAACCTCGCATGGTTAAGCTCTTGCGTAATGCAACTTTAAGCGGAAATGGTGTGATCTCAGGGCTAAGTGCACCATGCATAACCATCGTTCCTCCTACAGACATCGCTTTTGCAATCTGTTCAATATGAGGCCCTCCTACAGCATCGAAGGCGACATCAAGATGTTCTCCACCTAAACGTAATACAAGCGCCTCATACAAATCTGGTTCATCTTCAGTGGCTATAACATTTTTAACACCGAGATCCAGTAAACGTTGCTTTTTCTCTATCGTCTGTGTACTTGCAATGACCTTAGCTCCCGCTGCTTCAGCTATCTGTATCGCAGCTAGTCCTACGCTACTTGAAGCTGCTGTGATCAAGATCGTTTTTCCTTTCGAAACTCCACCAGCATGGATTACACCACCCCAAGCCGTCAAATACTGCATCCAGATTGAAGAAGCTTCTTCCCAGCTTAAACTATCGGGTTTGTGAACTAAAAAAGTTTCTGGAATCAGGAGCTTGTCCGCATATGTCCCATATTTGGCTAGATTGTCAGTCGGAAGAATCGATACTGCATCTCCTGGAGAAAATTGGCGTACACCTTCACCTATCGCAAGAACTATGCCTGCTCCCTCATATCCCAGACGAGAAGGAAATACTGCCTTTTGAATATAAGTACCACGCCGAAACATTACATCAGCCCGGTTGAGTCCGATCGTTTTCATCTGGATTAGAACTTCTCCTGCGGCTGGTAAAGCAACAGGAAGTGTTTCTAATGTCAGAACGTCTGTATCTCCAATACTATTGAAGCGCCAAGTCTTGGCCTGAAGTGCGTTAAATGACATCAATCACGACCTTAATATTGGCAGAGCGATCTTGAACAGCATCATGAGCCTCAATCGCTTGGTCTAGAGTAAAATGACGAGGATCAACAATAGGACGCAGTTTACCTTCCTCAACAAGACGAGTCGCGATCTTAAGGATATCACCATGATGAGCACGGCGATTGCCTGTTAACATCGGCATTAGGACGAATACGCCAGACACTGTGGCACACCGTAGAGATGAACTCGCTAAATTATGATTACCAAATGCAGCACAGCTGGTAATGTGGCCATAGTGAGTTGTCATGGAAAGTGAAGCTTCGAGTACTGGACCACCCACAGTGTCGTAAACAATGTTAAAACCTTGACCCTCAGGGCTTGCAGCAATAATGTCATCGGAAGATGCTGTTGTGTAATCGAGAGGTGTTGCACCGAGTTCTGAAATCAGTGATTGATCAGCTGTACGACCAGTCGCCCAAACATTTGCATCAAGTGATTTTGCAAGCTGAACAACCATATAACCAACGCCACCAGCACCACCCTGAACCAGTACAGTTTGCCCTGGTTGGACCTTCGCGTTATCCACTAAACCTTCCCAAGCGGTGAGGAACGTCAATGGTAGTACTGCTGCCTCGCGCATAGAGATATTCCGTGGCTTTAATGCGATCAGATCAGCATCTACGACAACATATTCTGCTAAAGATCCTTGAAGACCACGAACGCCACCAATCAGACCGTAAACTTCATCCCCGACGTTGAAGTCGGTGACACCTTCACCAACAGCAGTTACAACCCCAGCCATATCTGTTCCCAACACGGCAGGAAGCTCTGGCATAGCATATGGTGCTTCACCAAGACGAATTTTATAATCAATAGGGTTTACACCACTAGCATGAATACGTACCAGAACTTGCCCAGCCTCAGGGTGAGGTATAGGGAGTTCTACACGTGTAAATTCATGATCACCAAAATTTTCTAAGATAAGAGCATTCATCATCTTATTCATAATTGTTCCTTATTTTTAACTGGGGGATGATGTGCACAGTACCAAAGTAAATTAATCCAATAAATGATATTTATAGGATTTAATAATTCCTAAATAATGAATAATAAATATCATCCGCTCACAAAAAATATTCTAGTACAGTCTGTAAAGGCAGTTTAATCTAAACTGTCGGTAGTATTTTTAAGGCTTGAAACGTTCAAAATATCTACAAAGTGGCTAAAATTTGAAACATAATTCTAAAAGGTCACAGCATTACAAAGAACAT
Organism: Acinetobacter lwoffii; assembly: GCF_022809915.1. Classification (GTDB taxonomy): domain Bacteria; phylum Pseudomonadota; class Gammaproteobacteria; order Pseudomonadales; family Moraxellaceae; genus Acinetobacter; species Acinetobacter lwoffii_M. The sequence goes on from NZ_JALGQY010000038.1 coordinate 6,120, forward strand.
GAGACAAAATAAAAAATGGGAGCTAAAAGTCCCATTTTTTTTGTGACTTTCGCATAAGCTCTATGATGTTAATTTAAAAAAACTAAAAACAGGGATAGAAAATTTTCGCTAAAGATCTTTTTAATTTTCGATTTATAAAAAATATTGCTTTTTTTATACTATAGGGTACTATAGTATAAATGCTAGCAAATAAGGAGGTCTGATGCCTAATCAGGTTGACGACAAAAAAAAGATTCTTCTACGCGTCAGAAAGATCAAAGGTCAGACGCAAGCGATTGAAAAAGCGTTAGAAGATAATGTGGAATGTGGTGCAATTCTGCAACAAATATGCTCTGTGCGTGGTGCTATTAATGGTTTAATGAATGAAATGTTGGAGGTTCATTTAAAGGACACATTAGTATCAGGTGAAACCACAGAACAACAACGAAAAGAAGAATTGGCTGAAATCGCCAAGATTCTAAAATCATATTTAAAGTAGATCTGTATAAGGAATTATTCCATGAAGTCACGTGCTGCCGTTGCGTTTGGTCCTGGTCAACCTCTTCAAATTGTTGAAGTTGATGTTGCACCACCGAAGAAAGGTGAAGTATTAATTAAGATCTCCCATACCGGTGTGTGTCATACAGACGCATTTACTTTATCTGGCGATGATCCTGAAGGTGTTTTTCCCGCTATTCTCGGGCATGAAGGTGCTGGTGTTGTAGTTGAGGTTGGTGAAGGCGTGACTAGCGTCAAACCAGGTGATCATGTTATTCCACTTTACACTGCTGAATGTGGCGAGTGCGTATTCTGTAAATCTGGAAAATCGAACTTGTGTATTTCCGTTCGCGAAACTCAAGGTAGAGGCGTAATGCCAGATGGTACCACTCGTTTTTCCTACAATGGTCAACCGATTTACCACTATATGGGCTGCTCAACGTTCAGTGAATACACTGTAGTGGCAGAAGTATCATTGGCTAAAATCAATCCTGAAGCCAATCACGAACATGTCTGCTTACTGGGTTGTGGGGTAACAACGGGTATCGGTGCAGTACATAACACGGCTAAAGTACAAGAAGGTGATAGTGTTGCGGTCTTTGGTTTAGGTGGTATTGGTTTGGCAGTCGTACAAGCCGCACGTCAAGCTAAAGCAGGGCGTATTATTGTGGTTGACATGAATCCAGATAAATTTGCGCTGGCAAAAGAGTTTGGTGCAACGGACTTCTTGAACCCTAAAGATTACGATAAACCAATCCAGCAAGTAATTGTCGAAATGACTGGCTGGGGTGTAGATCATTCATTTGAGTGTATTGGTAACGTGAATGTGATGCGTGCAGCCCTTGAAAGTGCACACCGTGGCTGGGGACAATCCGTAATTATTGGTGTAGCTGGCGCAGGTCAAGAAATCTCTACCCGTCCATTCCAACTGGTTACTGGTCGTAGATGGTTAGGTTCTGCCTTTGGTGGGGTAAAAGGTCGTACGCAACTTCCAGGAATGGTTGAAGATGCCATGAAAGGTAAAATTCAATTAGAACCATTTGTGACACACACCATGGGCTTGGATCAGATCAATGAAGCCTTTGATCTAATGCATGAAGGTAAGTCAATTCGTACTGTAATTCATTACGAATAATTCCGTCAGACCTTATACTTTTCCATGCATGTGAATCATGATTGACATGCATGGAATCCTCTAAAACGGCACATCATCTGTAAAACAGATCTATCTATGTATCCATCATGTATAGGTTCAACAAACCTGCCTACATTTTAAATCTTTATCAGTATTCTCTGTGGAGAATGTCAGACTCTTTGTTTACTCGATTTCTCATGAAGTCTTGCTCAACATAGGTAATTGATTATGGAAATAATTGAGAAACATGCTTCTTTTGGTGGATCGCAAGAAGTGTATCGCCATCAGTCAATAGCATTAAACTGTTCAATGAAATTCTCAATATATCTGCCACCTCATGACAAAGATGAGAAGTTGCCAGTTTTATATTGGTTATCAGGACTGACTTGCAACGAACAGAACTTTATTACTAAAGCCGGAGCACAAAAGTATGCGGCTGAACATAAAGTCATTATTGTTGCACCAGATACCAGCCCACGTGGAGAGGATGTACCAGATCATGCAGATTATGATTTAGGCCAAGGCGCAGGATTCTATGTGAATGCAACACAAGCACCCTGGTCACAGCATTTCAAAATGTATGATTATATTGTGGAAGAGCTCAGAAATCTGATTGACCTGAATTTTCCGACCAACCAAGTCCAAAGCATTATGGGGCATAGCATGGGTGGTCATGGTGCATTAGTAATTGGTTTAAAAAACCCTGAGCTGTATAAAAGTATTTCTGCTTTTGCACCAATTGTTGCACCTAGCCAAGTACCTTGGGGGAAAAAGGCTTTTACACACTACCTAGGTGAAACCGAAACTTTATGGAAAAGCTATGATGCGATTGAATTAATCAAAAACGATGAAGTTCATTTACCTATTTTAGTCGATCAGGGAACAGCTGATGATTTTCTTGAAGAACAGTTAAGACCTAAGCTTCTTAGTGATATTTGTTTGGAACAAGAATATCCTCTTACACTTAACCTAAGAGAAGGGTATGACCATAGCTATTACTTCATTGCGAGCTTTATAGAGAAACATATAGAGTTTCACAGCAAATTCCTAGCTAAATAACTTTCATAGATATGAAGATGTGCATGTTGTTCTTGAATGCTTCTTGAGCAATATAACTTCCAGATGAAGAGGTCAGCTTATAAATCTAAGGTAGAGTCAATTGATCCTTATATAACTAAGATTGAATTTAATCATCTCATATCTTGATTTTTTGATTCAAATGTTAATGATATTAACTTGAATAAATTCATAGCATTATGTCGAAATAAAAACCTAAATTTTGGCTCAGCTATGGGATGTTTTTTAACTTTTATACAACAAAACTTTCTGACATGCATACATTAGCAATGACAGAATCAGTTTGAATTCTAATCAATTGTGGAGTTTTAGTCATGCTTAAAACAGCTTTATATGTCCGTCTTGAAGCTAAACCGGGTAAAGAAGACGAAGTGGAAGCTTTCCTTAAAGCCGGTTTACCTATTGTAATGGAAGAACCTGCGACAGTTGCGTGGTTTGGCTTACGTCTTGGACCTACAACATTTGGTATTTTTGATGCATTTCCTGATGAGGCGGGTCGCCAAGCACATTTATCTGGCAAGGTTGCAGCTGCGTTGATGGCTCAGGCCGAAGAGCTATTTTCAGAGCCACCGTCTATTGAAAAAGTAGATGTTTTGGCGAGTAAACTACCAGCTTAAACCGACGCTTAAATGTATAAATGTGCTGCCTGAAATTTTGAATGAAAGGCAGCACTTCAACCCTGTGAGGTTTGTCAGAGGCTTTTTATTCAAGTTGGGCTACTTTATTTAATGGCTTAATCTCATCATTTACATGGGTCAATATCCAAAACAGGGTAAATAAACGAATGCAGCTATGTACATGCTTTATATTGAACCAATCTATCTAATTTACTGTCGCATTTGTACATCTGCTAAACCGTGCCAATCTGCTTTTAAAATATTTAATCATCGTTATTTTGTATGAGTCATTCACTGTTTTAGCCAATGCGTTCACGACCATGTCAGTAGTCATACATGTTGATATCTTCCATACAACAATCGCTCGTGAAAATACATCAATAATAAAAGTGTTATAGAACAAGCCTGAATGTGTTTAACCATCACTAAAGTCGCCAAGCTGAAATAATTTTTATAAAAATAGACGACTGGTCTATTTTTATGTATAGTTAGCACATGGTGCAGTCAAAAGCCGCAGTGTTGTCCAATTTTTTTAAAGTTTATTTGATGAATAACGGTGGTTTTTCAAATCAATTAGTTGATCATCCTAGGATAAAAATATGCTGAATTTTAACTTTTATAATCCGACCCGCATTATTTTTGGTGGCGATACAATAGCTAAAATCAATGACTATGTGCCTACAGAAGCAAAAGTATTAATGTTGTTTGGTGGTGAAAGTGCACGTAAGAATGGTACTTTAGCTGAAGTGCGTGAAGCATTAGGTGCAAGAGAAATTCATGAATTTGGCGGAATTGAGCCGAATCCGAGTTACGAAACCCTCATGAAAGCTGTAGAGCTGATTCGAGAACAAAAGATTGATTTCTTGATGGCTGTCGGTGGTGGATCGGTAATTGATGGTACTAAATTTATTGCAGCAGCAGTCAATTATACAGGGGATACATGGGAGATTTTAGAAACCCATGGTACTAAAATTACTCAAGCTTTGCCTTTTGCGAGTGTACTCACCCTTCCGGCAACTGGTTCAGAAATGAATAGCGGTGGGGTAGTAACCAGAAAATCGACCCAAGCCAAATTGTCATTTAGCAGCCCCTATGTTTTTCCGCAATTTTCCGTACTGGATCCGAATAAAACTTTTAGCTTGCCGACGCGCCAGTTAGCAAATGGCGTGGTTGATGCATTTATTCATGTCATGGAACAGTACTTAACTTACCCTGTGAATGCACAAGTACAAGATCGTTTTGCCGAAGGTCTATTGCAAACTTTGATTGAGATTGGACCGAAAATCTTGGAAGATTCAGCAGATTATGACACGCGTGCGAATTTGATGTGGGCTGCTAGCATGGCACTGAATGGGCTGATTGGAGCTGGTGTACCACAAGATTGGTCAACCCATTTGATTGGGCATGAGCTCACGGCTTTACATGGTATTGATCATGCTCGTACCTTGGCCATTGTGTTGCCGGCCAATCTACAAGTGCGTCGTCAAGAGAAGCGAGAAAAATTACTACAGTATGCAGCTCGAGTCTGGCAGATTGTCGAAGGTGATGAAGAACAACGTATTGATACTGCTATTGCTCGTACTCGAGCCTTCTTTGAGCAACTTGGATTGCCGACTCGTCTTAGCGATTATGGACTGGGGGAGACAGATATTGAGATCATCATTACGCAACTTAAATCACATAATCTTACACAGCTAGGCGAACATAAAAATGTTTCATTAGAGATCAGTCGCCAAATTCTCGAGATGAGCATCTAAGCTAAATGCGCGTATATGGCATGCTCTGACCCTGTAACAATGCTCCTCAATCATGAAAATTATCGGAGAAATAACATGAAAATTTTAATCGTTTTAACCTCACATGATCAACTTGGCAATACTGGTAAGAAAACAGGTTTCTGGCTAGAGGAACTTGCTGCACCGTATTACACCTTTATTGACTCTGGTGCTGAAGTTACGCTGGCGTCGCCTCAAGGTGGGCAGCCACCACTAGATCCGAAAAGTAATTTAGCCGATGCTCAAACTGAAACCACTCATCGTTTTGAAGCAGATCCAACTGCAATGCAAGCATTGGCACAGACGCATAAACTTAGCGAAATTTCTGTAGCTGATTATGATGCAGTGTTTTATCCAGGCGGGCATGGCCCATTGTGGGATTTAGCAGAAGATCCGATTTCAATTTCTCTGATTGAACAGGCGATTCAGTCTGGCAAACCTGTTGCAGCAGTGTGTCATGCCCCGGGTGTTCTTCGTCATGTGAAAGCGAGTAATGGAGCGCCCTTAGTTAGCGGTAAATTAGTGACTGGTTTCACCAATACTGAGGAGGCCGCTGTAGGTTTGACTGAAATTGTACCATTTTTAGTCGAAGACATGCTTAAACAAAACGGGGGTCATTATTCTAAAGTGGATGATTGGCAAGTACATGTTCAAGTAGATGGCTTGCTGGTTACTGGACAAAATCCAGCATCTTCTGCTGCAACTGCCTCAGCATTACTTCAATTGTTGAAATAAAGAGTAGCTAGTGTCTGTTGTGGTGCTTACCAGTGAATAAACTTCTGACTCTGAGCAACTGGCGCAATAAGCAAAATAATCCTCACTTAATGGTGAAGGGCCTGAGTGAATAGCTTTCCTTTATTTATTTTTCTATATACAGGAAGGATATTTTTTTTAATTTAGATCAATTAAGTCATGATGACTTGGATACAATGAAATGAAAGACAGCAAACTTTTTCAAAACTTAAGCTTAGGCCCTTATGTTTTGCAAAACCGTATTGTATTGCCACCATTAACGCGGTCGCGCAGTACTCAGCCAGGGAATATTCCAAATGAACTGATGGCAACCTATTATCAACAGCGTGCCGGGGCAGGATTTATGGTCACCGAAGGTACGCAAATCGAGCCACGTGGTCAAGGCTATGCTTGGACTCCCGGTATTTACAGCCCTGAACAGATTGCTGGATGGCGTAAAGTGACGGAAGCAGTGCATGCTAAAGGAGGCATTATTTTTGCACAACTTTGGCATGTTGGGCGTGTTTCACATACATCTTTGCAACCCGATCATGCATCACCGGTCGCGCCCTCGGCTATTAGGGCTGATAGTAATGTTAAAGTCTTTATTGAGACCGGGCCCAATGCGGGGGCCTTGGCTGATCCTTCAATGCCACGTGCTTTAAGCAATGCAGAAGTTAAAGAATTAGTGCAACTCTATGCTCAAGCAGCGCGTAATGCCTTGGCTGCTGGTTTTGATGGAGTTGAAATTCATTGTGCAAATGGTTATTTGGTGAATCAATTTATCTCTGCACATAGTAACCACCGTGAAGATGAATATGGTGGATCACTAAACAATCGTTTGCGTTTTTTACGTGAAGTAGTAGAGGCAGTTGCTGAGGTAGTTGGTGCAGATCGTTTAGGAGTGCGTTTTGCCCCCTTATTTGAAAGTACAGAGGAAGATCGTGTCTACATGGGTTTAGTTGAAGATGATCCACATGTGACTTATATTGAGGCCATAAAGATACTTGAAGAAGTTGGGATTGCCTATTTATCGATTGCAGAAGCTGATTGGGATAATGCACCAGAACTTCCTCATGATTTTCGTAGAGATGTCAGAGACACTTTCAGTGGTCGGATTATATATGCAGGTCGATATACGGCAGAAAGAGGGACTCGAATTTTAGAGGCAGGACTGGCCGATTTAATTGCATTTGGACGCCCATTTATTGCGAATCCAGATTTACCCGATCGCATCGCCAATGTCTGGCCATTGAATGCAGTAGATGCAAGCAGTATGTATGGTGGGACGGAAAAAGGCTATATTGATTATCCAGCTTACGCAGATTAATATCGACTAAGTAAGTTATTTTGCCAACCTTTGTGGTTGGCAAAATAAGGACTTAGGATTGCTGTTGCCAGCATAAATTCTTCTTAAAACAAATTCTTAAAATTTTTTAGCTGTGTAATGAGCCAACCTGCCAGTGGGAAAGAAATCAGTTGCGTTACTGGCACTAATACTATGACTTCAATCAACACCATCATCGGGAAACTTTGATGCTGTGTAATTGGCTTTAATAAAGTGAGAACCAGTAATAGTGTGGGATATAAGCCTAAATAACCAACTAAAATACGAGTCATGAGGGCTTTAGAAGGAGAATTCATTGTGCGCTATACTCATGGATTGTAAATTGATCTAATAGCAACACAATAATAGGTAATCATTGGACTGCTATCATGAATTATTAATTATGTAGTTGATATTTAATTTTTATGAATCTTCACTTTTTAATAGAAATTTAGTTGCTCTCAGAGCTTGATGTAATGGTGTTTTATCTTTTTGCAACTTACTCAGTAATGCTGCACCTAACCACATTTGGTAAAGTACTTGTGCCAAAGTAGAGGCCTCGGTATCTGCTTGGATAGACTGATCCTGTTCTCCCAAATCAATTAAACCAGCAATACGTTGGATTACATCATCAACGCCAGCGGACATAATCGAGCGCATATCTTCAGATAGATCGGCAACTTCTGCGGCAAGTTTCACAATTAAACAGCTATCCGCCCAACCACACTGTGTTTCAGGATCTTCTATCCATAAATTAAAATACTCAATCAGCTTTTGATAAGGGGATTTATCACAACGCCATACATCATTTAAACGGACTTGGTAATTGTCTACATAATGCTGTACCAATTCACATCCGAAAGCTTCCTTAGATTGGAAATAATGATAAAACGAGCCTTTAGGGATTTCACAGCTCTGTAAAATTTCCTGTAATCCTACGCCAGTAAAACCTTTATGCAAAATCAGGTCTGAACTGGTGTTAAGAATGTGTAAGCGCTTCGCTTCAGACTTTTTAATAGGAGTAGGCTTCATATTAATTATTTACTCTATTGTAAAAAATAGACCAGTCGTATTGTTTTTTATTATAACTCATCTACAATGGATGTAAAGAAATTTTAATCACAGTTTTTGATTGTGAAGAAAAACACTTTTAAATAAAACATGGAGTTATATGTGTGAAAACAGTTATTAATCAACGCATCGTTTTAGCTAAACGGCCAGTGGGTGAGCCAAAACACAGCGATTTTCGTATTGAACAAGTTGAGCTCAATGAACTTAAACAAGGCGAGATATTGTTAAAAACCATTTACTTGTCACTCGATCCTTATATGCGTGGTCGCATGAGCGATGCTCCTTCATATGCAGCACCGGTTGAAATTGGCGAAGTGATGGTCGGTGGAACAGTCAGTCAAGTGGTGGCCTCTAAAAACCCAAAATTCAAAGAAGGCGAGTGGGTTCTTTCCGGAAATGGCTGGCAGGGCTACGCAATTTCTAATGGGTCTGCCTGTCAAAGCTTAGGTATGCAACCTGAACATCCATCTTGGGCATTGGGTATTTTGGGAATGCCAGGATTTACTGCTTATATGGGGTTGTTGGACATTGGTCAGCCTAAAGCCGGTGAAACATTAGTCGTTGCAGCTGCAACGGGACCTGTTGGTGCTACGGTTGGACAAATTGGCAAACTTAAAGGTTGTCGCGTGGTTGGCGTCGCAGGTGGGCCTGAAAAATGCCGTTATGCAGTAGAAGAACTCGGCTTCGATGCTTGTATCAATCATCATGATGAAAATTTTGCAGAACAATTACAACAAGCAGCTCCCAACGGTATTGATATTTATTATGAGAATGTCGGGGGTAAAGTGTTTGATGCGGTATGGCCATTGCTTAACTCTGCGGCACGTGTACCGGTGTGTGGTGTGGTTTCCCAGTATAACGCTACCGAGCAAGCACAAGGGCCAGACCGTTTACCGGGCTTTATTTCCACCCTTTTAAAAAAGCGTATTCGCATGCAAGGCTTTATTATTTTTGATGATTATGGCAGTCAGTATCCGGAATTCTATCAGCAAATGTCTGAATGGTTGAAAGACGGAAAAATCAAATATAAAGAGCATATGGTGCAAGGTTTAGATAACACGATCAATGCTTTCAATGGTATGTTGAAAGGCGAAAACTTTGGCAAAGTGGTTGTAAAAATTTAAAAAAATAGGAATTATCATGATCACACTACATCATTTAGATCAATCACGTTCTTTTCGTATTTTGTGGTTACTTGAAGAAATCAAGCAGCCCTATGAGCTGAAACGCTATTATCGTGACTCAAGCACGCATTTGGCCCCTGACTCTTTAAAAACCATTCACCCTTTAGGGAAATCTCCAGTATTGGAATGGGATGGCAAAGTTATTGCAGAGTCAGGCGCAATCGTTGAGTTATTAATTCAGAAACTTGCGCCGCATTTAGCACCAGATATGGATGAATCTACCTATGTCGATTATCTACAGTGGATTCATTTCTCAGAAAGCTCTGCCATGCTGCCATTTTTGTTAAAAACGTTTAATACGATAGAAACCAAGCAGGGCACGAAGTTGGTATTTCTAGAAAATTATACTCAAGTTGAGTTCGATAAAGTATTTGGCCATTTAAATGAATATTTAAAAGATAAAGAATTTCTAGTGGCAGACCGTTTAACCGGTGCTGACTTCATGATGGGCTTTGGACTACATGCTTTAGTTTATCATATGGGACAAGGTGAAAATTATCCCCATATCCAACGTTACGTAGCAGGTTTAAGCCAACTACCTAGCTGGCAAGCCGCAGTACAAATTGAACAAAATGGTGTGAAAAGTCAAAAATAGCAAGATTGTTTTTTTAAGGCAATTGAGAAAAAGAATCATGATTGACAAGTACATCTGGTTATAAAATAAGCTGACACTTATTTAAAGTAAACGCCTAATGAATTTCATCGGGCGTTCTCTATTTTAAAGATAAGGAATTACCATTATTTAAGATAAGTTTCGCCTATTCTTTCACTGCAAATTCCTATCAAAAGGGCTTGAATATCACGACGGTTACGTTGAAAGATATAATCAACTTTTGAAAGAAAAGTGACAAACGCACAGCAAGATTAAATTATTCCTCAGGGTATTAAACAAGTAATCTATATCATTTTACTAACATAAACACATCTGCGTAAAAATCACGCCCCGCTTAACTGGCAATAGTTTTTGAACCCTTGTATAAAAGCTTAAAAGAATCTAGCAAGTCTTTAGACTTCTTGCGTTAGTCAGAATTTAAACAGCATAAAGCTACATTTAATAAGGTTTTAGCCAATTCAAAAATTAGGTAAAACGATACTTTCGCAAGAGGTCTTTTATTTAATGTTAATACTCATCCAGTATTGAGGTTTTTTATCTTTTCTTGCCTGTGATCTAGGTTGTAATACTCTAATTTCATACTCACCTGAAGCAGGTAAAATATAAATACCATTATTATCAAGCTCTGGAGAATATTCTCCAAGATTGCAATATCAATATGCTTTTGTCTTCTACAAAGCGTACTGTACGAATATCACTGATATTCGGGGCTGCTCAGCCGCAAAGTTTAATCAGACTTTGCATAAAGCCAGTGACCATACGTAAAGACAGACGGAATAAGGATTTAATCATTAAGCAGCATTGGATGGCTGCGTCGGAGTAGGTTTGATTTCGCCCTTGTTTGCCTTTTGATGGGGCATACCATTGCGTAGCTGGATCAAACCAAATGGCAATATTTCCGCGATGAATGCGTGCTCGGTTATATGCGAACCAATTGGTTGTGCGGTAAATTTTATGTGTATGCTTCTTCATTTGAAAATTATATTGCTGAAAAAGTCCTTAAGAACAGCTTTGCGCAACAAAGCCGTTCGAGATTGTTATGATCTTTTTTTGACGGAGAACAAATTTTCCCTGATCAAGCAAATAACTTTAAAATTTTCTTAGTGAGCAAGATGGCCAATACTTATTAGAAGAAAAATCTTTTGTTTATGATGCTGAAAATGATCAATTTCTAGAATCGGATATACAGGCATTTTATTCCCTTTCGTCTGCAATTCTAGACTAGCAAGACCCGTCTTTTAAAGGCAGTTTTCCTATGTAATAACATGATAAATCAGAATTAGGATTGTAAATTTTTCACCCACCAAATTTTTTTGTGCTAGCTGTTATAATGCGCCAAATTGCTGCCAAGTCTCATCATTATGTAAAGAGTCATAATAATTTTGCAGTTCTACTAAATCATAATATTGAATATAAGCTAATAGCAATAGGCCGAGGATCAGTCCAACTTTAAGACAACTAAGTCTATTTGGCTTTCTATATAAATTATCTATTCCAAAGGCAGTTAAAATTAAAGCAGGAACCAATACAATTGTTTTTAAATGGTTTAGAAAGTGAATTCCATGTGTATACAATAACCCAATAATAAGCAAAACTATCCCTAAACTGGTGTAAATACGGTCATGGAGAGAAGTGCGTAACGCGAAATTACATTGAAAAGCTAAAATAAAAGTTGCAAATAAATAAAAACCAGTTCCACCAATAATGAACGTATAAATTGCATTGAATAGGCAATAAGCCAACAACACTGATAGTACGAAAGAATAGAGTTTGGTATAGAGAATATGTGAAAAGGGGAAAATCTGTTTCATAATTTGCTCTATTGAAAACTCACATCATATTAAAAGAAGATTTGAAGCTTAGCATGCTATTCACTTTTTGCCACTGTGGCATGTTTTTTTAGTGTTGGAGATGGCTTGAATAAATGTCGCGTACGAGTAAAGCTTAGACCACAGATTATTAAACACAGCGTCCCTCCAATAAGTACTGCTGGCACCACAGAAAAATAGCGCGTCATCAGGCTCATGTGTAGGGCACCGAGCTGATTGCCTGAAGTGACTAATATGCCATTTAAAGCCGCTACACGCCCTAATAGTGCTTTTGGGGGGAGTTGCTGTAATAAAGTTTGTCGAATGACCATGCTGATGCTATCAAAGGCACCGATTAAAACAAGGAAGAAGACTGAGAGCCAAACATGGGAGGATAGTGCAAAGGCTAAAGTACACAAAGCAATTGCAAAACTACTATAGAGCATATTTCTCCATGCATTTTGCATCGGAGAATAACAGGTCAACATCAACATCATGATACAGGCGCCAATAGCTGGTGCAGCTCTGAGTATACCTAAGCCTTCAACACCAAGATGCAGGATATCGTGTGCAAAAATAGGCAGTAAGATAATGACACTACAAAAAAGCATGGCGCTGAGATCCAGCAACATACTCCAAAACATTAGTGGATGTTTAAAAATAAACAAATAGGCTTCTTTCAAACTTTTGCTTAAATGCTGTTTATGGGGGCTAGGGAATTGACGAGGACTTAATCCGAATAAGCAGATGCTACCCACGCAACACAAGAAAAAAACAATAAAGAGGGTTTTTTCAAGCCCAAGTTGGCCGAGTAAAAGTCCTGCGCATAAAGGCGCTAAAATGCCGCCTATTTGCCAAATGAGCGCGGTCCATGTGGCTGCATTGCTATAGGCTGACTCGGGGGTTAGAAAAGGGCGTAATGAATTAAATGATGGGCTGTAGATGCCTCTAAGTATGCCTAAGCAAAAGATGAGGCTATAAATGCCGCATAAAAGTGTATTTTGTTGAATGTGCTGTTGTTGGTACTGAGAAAAAAGAATAATAAATAATAATGGAATTAAAGTGCTACAGCTAAAACTCCACTGCACAATTTTTTGTCGGTTATAGCGATCAGCCCAGTCGCCACTGATCAGGGAGAGGCAAATAAAGGGGAGTAACTCAATTAAGGCAATCATGCCAAGGCTGAGTGGATTTTGAGTGAGTTGATAGATACTATAAGCAATGACGACTTCTTGAATCATGATGGTTAGAATTAAGCACAACTGATTGACACTCAGAAGTGAAAAATCACGTGAATGAAAAGCCAAAAAAGCATCGGAATGGAAAAGCGACATACACAGAATAGTTTCAAATATGAATTAAAAAAGGATGGCGCAAAGTCCATCCTTTTTAGGGTTTAAAGCAGATTACTGTGCTTTTGCTACCGCAATAGTTTCGTCATTTGCAGCTTTAGCCATAGGTGTATATTTCAAACCAAGGGTTGTGCTGGTGTATTGGCGAACTTGGTCAAGAAGCACAGGATTAGTGCTGAGTTCTTGTTGGTACGATTTTACAATTTCATGTAATTTCGGATTCCATTTACCTGCTACTTGCTGAGGGAATGCTTTTTCAAGCAAGCTCAACATAATATAAGGGGAAGTTGAAGCACCAGGAGACGCACCTAATAGGGCAGTCACAGCACCATCTTGTGATGCAAAAATCTCGGTACCAAATTGCAAGCTTGCAGGTTTGCCTGGTTCTTTCTTAATGATTTGAACACGTTGACCACCTTGATTCATGCGCCAGTCCTCTGGTTTTGCATCAGGATAGTATTTTTTCAACTCATTAAAACGGTCTTCATCGGTCATCATGACTTGGCTAACTAAGTATTTCACCAAATCAAGATTTTCCATACCCACAGCGGTCATTGGTAAAACGTTGTTCTTAGTGGTTGATTTCAATAAATCAAGCTGAGAACCTTGTTTTAAGAACTTGTTTGAATAAGTTGCAAATGGACCAAACAACACATATTTTTTACCGTCGATATAACGTGTATCAATATGTGGAACAGACATTGGCGGTGCGCCTAATTCAGCACGACCATAAACTTTTGCAGTATGGCCTTCAGTGACTTTTGGGTTGTCGGTCATTAAGAACACGCCACCTACAGGGAAGCCAGCATATTGCTTCGCTTCTGGTAAGCCTGTCATTTGTAAAAGTTTAACCGCTGCACCGCCTGCACCAATAAAGACAAAGCGCGTTTTCACATGATCTGTTTTTCCTGTAGTGAGGTTTTTAAATGCAACAGTCCACGTTTTATCATCGTTTTGGCTAATGCCAGTCACTTCAGTCGATGTTTGTAACTGGAAATTAGATTGTTTTTTAAGGTGATCGACCAATTGAGTGGTGATCGAACCATAGTTCACATCCGAACCTACATCCATGCGTGTTGCAGCTACTTTTTGTGCAGCATCACGGCCATTCATCACCAATGGTGCCCATTGTTTAATTTCAGCAGGATTCTCAGAGAATTTCATGCCATAAAACATTGGGTTTTTAACCATTGCAGCGTAACGTTTTTCTAGGAAATTCACGTTATCGCCCCAAACGAAGGCAATGTGCGGTACAGGGTTGATAAAGCTATTTGGTTGACCCAAAACGCCTTCTTTGACTTGATAAGACCAGAACTGTTTTGCAACTTCAAATTGTTCCGCAACGTTCACAGCTTTAGAAATGTCCATTTTTCCATCTTTTTCAGAGGTATAGTTCATTTCCATAAAGCCAGAGTGGCCTGTGCCAGCATTGTTGAAGCCGTTTGAGCTTTCTTGGGCAACGTTGTCTAGGCGTTCATACATACGAATTTGCCAGTTTGGCTCAAGTTCACTAAGATATGTGCCTAGGGTTGCACTCATGATGCCACCACCAACTAAGACTGCGTCAACGACAGGCTCATTGCTGGTGTTTTGAATTTTCTTAGACGCGATAGGTCTAAATAAAAAGATTAGTGCTGCAATAATAAGCAGAACGATGAATACCAATAGGTATTTTAAAAATTTGTTCATGCGATTATGACCATGGAGGGCAGGTTTGGATCGCTTTATAGCGAAGACAAGAATAACAATTATGGTGATAGGAACACTTGTAAAGAATTAGCTTAGAGAATTGAAGTAATACTCAAAATTACAAGTATACAAAGATTAACGTTCGAAGCTATCACACATTTTTGATTGATGGATATTTTAGACTAAATATGTATTGACTTAGTAATTTTTATTGTAAATGAACATAATTAAAATATAAATACCAATGATGTTTGTTCTTGTTTATTGGTTTTTATTTTAATTCAATATCTGGTTTAAAAAAAATCAGATGTTGAATATTTATACAAATACTCAGTAATTTATTAAAAAGAAGCTTATAACTTGTTTCAAGGTTACTTTCCAACGGCTTTATTGCACAAATATTTGAAAGGCAAAGCGCCCCTAATTGAGCCAAATTTAAGGCGTAACTTGGGTAAGTGGTCGACCTAATTCTGTAAATCTGTTAAGGACTGCTACACGTGCATGAACCTCATTGTAAACCGTACCGGGTTTGTTGGAGACCAACTTTCCTGAGATGAGAAGCATTGCTTCGCACGACGTAGCGAAGCGTAGTGTTCCGATGAAAAAAGTAAAATATACCCCCTGAAATCAGAGATAGAGCGGTTCAATTATTGATTGACTACCAAGACGGTATCTCAGGTGAGTGACTTTACGTATATTCAAACAAATTCAGGCTGGGTCTATACCGCCTTTATTATTGATGTGTTCTCACGAGCAATTGTTGGATGGAAAGTATCAACACGTATGAATACAGATATGGTGCTCGATGCACTGGAGCAAGCATTGCACGATTGAGGTATGCCAAGGAATGTGATTCATCATTCCCATAGAGGTGTTCAATACCTTTCCATTCGCTATACCAATCGTTTAGAAGCAGCAAATTTACGAGCATCAATCGGTACAACGGGGGACTCATACGATAATGCTTTGGCTGAAACAGTGAATGGCTTATACAAAACAGAGATGATTGAATATTTAAAAGCAGATTGGCAAAGTTTAGCAGATGTACAACTTGCGACATTAAATTGGGTAGATTGGTTTAATAAAAAGCATGTACACAGTGCACTGGGTTATGTATCGCCTTTTGAGTTTGAAGCAATGTACTATGATAAGATTAACCCGTTAAGTCAGGTGGCCTAACTTAAATAAAAAAATCTCCGATAAATCCGGTAAGGTTCAAAATGCGATTTATGGCTTTTTCATGTAAAAAAAAGTAATATTTGTTTTATTGTTAAATTATAACAATTAGTATAAATACACCTATGATTTACAGATGAAAAAGGTAGTTAAATGAAATATTTTTTAAGTTTAACTTTGTTAGTTTTAGCAATGACTGGGTGTACTTCGAGTCCAAAGACTGAAACTTTACAAGATAAGGCTACAAGCAATACTTCAGCTGATACGCAGGTCCTTAAATTTTCTGGTCCGAATGGTTTATTAATTTTTCTGAAATCATCGGATAACTTTGAAACTGCTTTAATGACTGATAACTCAGGCATGGTATATCGTTTAAAGCAAACAGTTGCTGGTAGTGGTATTCGTTTAGCTAATAATAATGGAGTTTCAATTCACTTTAAACGTGGTGAAGGGGTTGTTGAATTTGTAAAAGACCAGCCAATCAGCATTACTGAAGTAAAATAATAAGGTTTAAACTTTAAGAGAACCCCACACCATAATCTGCATACCGAAAGTTGGACACTATTCCTTGAAATGTGGTCAAACATGATCAAGGACTAATTCGCACTCTGTTAATGGGTGAATTCAAACATGAGGTGCGACAGTTTCAAAAGCCTTATGATAATCTGTGTGATTCATAGACATCACTTCAATATAATGGGTGTCTATGAACAGAGAAATTCAACAAAGACTCGTATGGGTTAAATTATTTGAAGAGACCAATAATGCTGGCCTGATTTGTCGGAGATGTGGCATTTCTAGACCAACTTTACGCAAGTGGTGGAAACGATATTCTGAACAAGGTATTGATGGATTAAGTAGTCATAGTAAATGTCCCTTAAAATCGCCAAATACTAAAATCAATGCTGAGCTAGAAGCTTTAATATTGGAAATGCGCTCAGCTAGAAATCTTGGTGCTCGACGTTTGCAAACCGAATTAATGAGCTGCACGGAGTCTCGTTGTCCTTGGCGACTATCCATAAAGTACTATCCACCCATTAAGTCAAACCGATTAAAAAATTCCGTCGTAAAGTAGATTACATTTGTTATGAACGTCCATTACCAGGCGATAGAATTCAAATGGATACCTGTAAACTGGGTCCTGGACTATATCAGTACACATCTATCGATGACTGCACACGATATCGCGTTTTAAGGATATATAAACGCCGAACAGCTGCGAATACACTCGACTTTTTAACTGTGTAATTGAATAAATGCCTTTTCCCATACAGCGAATACAGACCGATCGTGAACGAGAATTCTTTGTTGAAAAAATACAGAAAAAATGATGCAGTATGGGATCAAATTTAGGCCGAATAAACCGGGTTCACCTCATCTGAATGGCAAGGTAGCGCTCACAAAAGACTGATAAATCTGAGTTCTACGCTACTGTAGATATCGATTCAGAGGAAATTCAGAGCAAACTGGCAGAATGGCAGCATTACTGTAACTGGATGAGACCACATTCAGCTTTGCAAGGTAAAACACCGATGGAAAGGTACTTTGAATTATGTGAAGAAACTCCTTTCTTAGATGAAGTCCAGAAGCAATACGCCCCCTCAAATGAACGGATTCAACATGCCAGTTACAAGATGTATTTAGAGATTGCTAAATTGAAACGATCTCTATGAATTACGTATCTATATCATTTTTACTAATATAAAAACATATACGTAAAAATCACGCCCCGTTTAACTGGCAATAGTTTTTGAACCCTGGTATAAAAGCTTAAAAAAATCTAGCAAGTCTTTATTTAATGTTAATACTCATCCAGTATTGAGGTTTTTTATCTTTTCTTGCCTGTGATCTAGGTTGTAATACTCTAATTTCATACTCACCTGAAGCAGGTAAAATATAAATACCCTTATCATCAAGCTCTGGAGAATATTCTCCAAGATTGATGGAGTCTTTTAATTGATTACCCCATAAGTAAGCTTCAACATTTCCTCCAGTCAACTTCACTTTTAACTTTTGCCCTTTTTTAGCATAAAATTTGTAGGAATCATACTTGTATCCATCTATCCTTCCGTAATAATTTGCAGAGTGAGCTTTTTTAGCAAATTTAACTACAATAGTCTTTCGTATATCATTGTTATCATTTGCAAGTACGACAGGGCTAACTATAGTTAAAGTTAGGGCTATCAAAGCGCCAGCTAGTAATTTCGTATTCGCTATTTCCATAATAAGGTTACCCTAATTCTTGTATCGCTCCTGACGTAATAACATAACTAATAAGTAACCATGAATCATAGAGCAGAAATGTGAATAGTCATAACATGGGGCTGCACTTCAAATGCCAATTTAAGACTTGCAAAATCAATGGTTAATTAATTGGTTACTAGGGAATAACCAATCTAAATATAAATTTTATTTAACAATTACTTATAAAAATATGTGATGCGTATGATACGCATCATATATAAAGCTTTCTATTTTGATATAATTGATCCAATCAACCACTTATTAGGTTTCATTTAAATTCCATGAGTCTTACTGAAATTAAAGTTCGCCAAGCTCATTGCAAGGAAAAAACCTGTTTTTTATCCGATGAAGATGGGCTTAGCCTGAAGATTGAGCCAAGTGGAAGAAAATCTTGGTGCTATCGCTATACAGATCCACAAACTAAAAAACGTCGACGCATTCAGTTAGGTCTTTATCCTGATTTATCGCTGAAAAAGGCACGACAAGTCAGAGATGACTTTAAAGACAATGATTTCTGTTTTGAACATGATACTGCCTCTAATGTCATCACCTTTGGTAAGGTTGGGGAGGAGTGGTTACAGTTCAAACTGAAAAATGCCTTCAACGATCTACCCCGCTGTGGTGTACTACAGTTAGCAGAAAGATGCTTACAGCAAGATATTTATCCAGACCTTCAGGATTTACCTTTTCAAAACATCAAGCGTTATGACCTGGTTTCAGTAATCAAAAAAATAGAGGGACGCCAAGTAAAAGAACCTGTCAAGAAAGCTTGTAGTTATTTGAACCAAATTTATGACTACGCTGTAGCGATGGGTTATTGTGAATTCAACATCGCTCATGGTTTAAATAAAATCGCCATTAACAGTAAAATCAAGAAAAATTATCCGTATTTGAAAGCGGAGGATATATCTGATTTTAAGTATAAATTACAAAAATTGGATGCCCATCCGATTATTAAAAAAGCACTGATGTTTAAATTATATACTGGAGTGCGAGGGGCTGAATTGTTATTGTCTGAGCCTCATCATTTTGATTTAAATGAAAAAATATGGAAAATACCTGCCTTGCATATTAAACAGTTTCGACGAAAAGTCATATTAGGCCATGAGATTCCAGATTTTTTAGTTCCACTTTCAAATCAGGCTTTAGAGATTTTGAAAGACGTCATGCAGTGGTCATACGGTGAAAAATACCTTTTTGCTAGCCCTCGCAAACACAATCAACCGATTCATTTTAATACATTAAATATGGCTATACGTAAGATGGGGTATGGCAAACATCAATTATCCTCTCATGGACTACGTTCCACTTTTAGTACCATTTTGAATGACTCAGGTTTGTTCCAGGATAACTGGATTGAGGCACAACTTTCACATATTGATAAGAACCGTACCCGTGCCAGCTATAATCACGCTGACTATTTAGCCCAGCGGACTGAAATGATGCAGTGGTGGGGTGATTATTTAAGTACTGCTAAGTGAAAATCGTACTTTTATACATAGACTTAAAACATTATGGGGTTTCAAATGGATAGTAAACAATATACTTGCCGTGTTACATGGTCAGCAGAAGATAATGAGTATGTTGGGTTGTGTGCTGAGTTTCCATCATTGTCTTGGCTTGATGCGGATCAGTCTAAAGCATTCTCAGGAATAGAGGAGCTCGTTGCTGATGTTGTCGCTGATATGATTAGCAATAATGAAAAAGTTCCTACACCACTCTCCGTGAAAATATAGTAGGCAGTTTGTTGTCCTTGTTCTCAGTGGTTCAACAAAAACTAGCCCTCGAAGCCGCAGAACGTGGCGTGGACATAAATTGTTTAGTATCAGTAAAAAGAGCGATGTAATTTTAGTACGAGTGAGTGATAGAGCAGGAACTTATGCTTCATATATTCAGTAAATGGTATGTTTTTGAATTAATGGGTATTTTTAAATAAAGCTTTCTTTGATTTAGTGCTTTTTATTTAATAAATTAATTTTAAAAACAACTTAGGCTAATTGATAAACACTATCTGGAAAGATTAAAAGAAAATATTTTTTAATTTCTGCTAATTCATTTAAGGCAGGTTCCCTTTCAAGCAGTTGAAATGTCCAAATAAGTACAGCCTGATGATTATCATAGCAAGTATTTACTCCAAGAAAATTAGCCATTCCATAACTTCTATTGATGTTCATTTCTTTAATTAATTGATTTCCTAAGTCACGAGCTTGCTGGCTGATCAATAACTCATTTGGTAACACGGCGGTCATCTCCACAAAATAATCTAATGCAGGTTCAATCCTTATATTTAAAAAGTTATAATTTAGTTGAAATGGATAAAATATACTTTCTATAAGCTGTAATAACCTGCTGTAGGTTAATTTTAGCAAAGTATTATTCAGTCAACAACTTCAAATAACCCACAGCAAGTTATTTTTTTGTAAATTAATTTAAATATGATTACTTGTAAGTTATCTAGCCTCATGGGCGATAGAAAAATTTTAAAATTAAGTGAAGTGGTGCATGCAACAGGTATCAATCGCAACACGCTCACAAGTATGTATTATGACCGTGCTGTACGTATTGAATTACCAGTCGCCGATAAGTTGTGTAAGTACTTTAACTGTACGATGAATGATTTGTTTGAGTTTAAGGAAGAAGTTGAAGAAAAAGATTAACTTAATACTTCGTTTGATAAGTTTTTCGAAGAAAAAGACTAGCCAATACTTAGTTTGATAAGTTTTTCTCTGCAGATCTAATATTGAATTTTATAAAATATCATTACAAACAGATACTAATTTCATTACTTCTAAAATGAAATCAATCGAATGGTAGAGTTTTTTTGCTATTTGCATTTTAAGGTGGGATTTTGAGGCCTTGTTGCGTAAACCTACCGATAAGGTCTTATACAGCAATAGCCTACACCTAAATTTATCGTACACCGAATTGGTCATCCTACAATCATGCTTTGATCAATTATGGTAATTTTACAATTTGGTTTGATACTAAGATTCAATGATATTCGCAGTCACAAGGAAAACATGGTCGAAATCAAACTTATTCTGACATAGCCATTCAGTGCTATCTCATGATTAAATCCTTATTTCGTCTTTCTGTATGCATGGTGACTGGCTTTGTCCAAAGCTTGATTAAACTTTGCGGATTAGATTGGACAGCTCTGGATTATTCAACCATTCGCAGAAGACAAAAGCATATTGATATTCAAATTAGCTATGAAAAGAGTTGCAATGGACGGCACTGTTGCAAATAGAGATTTGAGTCGATGATGTTCCCTTTAAAAAGTACTTAGAGACCGAAAACCCTGTTGATTAGACACACTTCACCCTGAGGCTGACCATAATAAAATGACGATGCTTGTCCTTTACGTAGTGCACGCATGACTTCA
>NZ_JALGQY010000039.1:0-26463 GCF_022809915.1 Acinetobacter lwoffii
CATTTACTTTGAAGGTCGATTAGATGATATAATTAAAATCTAGTCAAATTTACTGACACAGAATTTTGAACGCCCTCCTTTAGAGCGGGTTTTTTATTTTTTCAATAATTTCTTTAATGTTGGCATTAATCTCTTCTACATGATTAAAAAACTGTTCTGATAAGTTTTCTCTAGCAATTTTTGACTCAATGATTTTATGATCGGCTTCTGTTCTATCTTTTTGCAAAAGACGTACTGCTTTGGTTAATTTTTTTGAAGATCCTATTTTTTCTTCAAACAATCCTAATAACTCTAACTTACTAATATCTCGTCCTGATTCATATACAAAATCCTTATCTAAACAATCTTTATTATTTCTAAGAAAATCTTTTAAAGTTTTCTGATTAATATTATCTGGTCCAACTAATTTAAAGAGTTCACTACAACTATCAAAATAAGATTTTTGAGTATTTTCGACTGGAGGACGGCAATAAATATTTTGTACTTTATTAAAAATATTATTCTCAAACAGTGAGTTTAATGACTCTAAGTTGTTAGTTAAATCTGATAATTCATCAGTATAGTTCACCCACGCACCTTCATAATTTCTATTAAAGAATTTTTCATAGGCTTCGTCATTAGGGAGAAAATCTAATTCATGGATATTAAGCTCGTGCGAATGCCAATATCTTTGTTCAAATTCGCTCATGTTAGCCAAATCTTTATATATGGCAACAATGGCTGATTTTCCATTTGCTAATGCTTTTCTACCATGTCTAACATGGATATATCTTTCTTCAGGTGTTTCTTCAGAACAAATATAGATATGCCCACCTGATCTAGAATCATCGAGTTCATAATATTCAGGATAATCAAAATATCGAGCTAATACAGATTCATCAAAAAGTACCTGTGATAACTGATGAGCTCCTAGATATAATCTTTTCTTATACTCTGGAATACTTTTTCTAACTAAATCACTAGAGTAAAAAAATTCTTCTAGCATCTGCTTTGAAGGAAAATATATATGCACCTTAATCGGAGTAAATTCAAATTCTCTCGTTTCTGAGTCTATTGATATTTGAGACAATTCGACATTTGCATTGATAGTCCCATAGTTCGCAGCTACTAAATCTTCCATAGCACGCATGACAATTGAATTATCAATTTCAATTTTATTTGCTATTTCTGAACTAGCGGTTCCACCAAATGATTTATTCCAATTTTCTATTGAAATTTTTTCGATATTTTTCTGTATTTCATCTAATTTCAAGGAAAAACTCTCACTTTTCTAATTATGACGGTATAACATGTTAATTTATAAAATCTTTCCAACTTTATTCAAGTGATAATTCTCAACGTAAAATAACATGACCATTAAAAAAGTATCCTCCATCACCAAACTTGAAGACTTAGGACGTATCCAGCTTCCCTAATCCCTCTAAATTTCCCTTTAGAAAAGGGAGACTTTGTCATGTGATTAATTGGATACGCGTAGTTCCCTCTCCTTTATTAAAGGAGAGGGTTAGGGAGAGGATTACTTTTATGCTATAAAATCAAAAAACTAACTAATAGAAAAACAAAAATGACACCTGAACTATTACTTACCATCATTCAAGCTTTCATTGGCATATTCGTGCTTGTGATCGTCATCATGCTCATCTATCCCAAATGGCGAAAAAAGATCACAGAACCTAAAGGCGATACCTCCAAACGTCAAAGAGGATCTGATTGGGCAGATGGGCTAGAACTTATTTTTATTCCCATTTACTGGCTAATTAAACTTATTGCAGGCATCTTCAAATAAAGCCTCATGACTTATCGCCTTATAGTCCCAACTTATTCAACAAATCTGGGGTTAAAAAAGTCTGTGCAACACGATTCAAATCGATATAACGCAGCACACCTTTGAGCTGATTATTAATTTCCGGATTCTTTAAAATTTCCTCGCCTGTGGTTTTGCCTAAAGCCTGAAAACTATCTCCAACCGCTTGCAAACCTTCAGCCTGAATCACCGCCTTGGTCTGTGCTGAACATTGCTCCACTAAAATGCGCTGCAACACCGTCGCCAGATTCTTGTCTAATGCTTCCTTTTGACTCGCGGTCACATTGCTAAAAGCCTTTAAGTCCGGATGATTACCTAAAGCCACAAAGGTCCATTGCAAGACGGTAGTTTTATCCGTGACTGTGGTGGATTTCATCAAACAGTCACTGAGCTGGTTGACTGTCGGACCAGCCAATGTCACCTGAGTTACACTTAATAATGTTGCACTTATTAAAAACGTACGAAGCTTTGTAAAAGATTTATGTGCCATCATAATTTCCTGTTCTTCGATGTCCGGCCAATGATATGAAACCAGTTAGTTGTAGCATGGAACAGGGCAATAAATTGATAGAAATCTGTAAAATTTGCCTCAGATTTACAACACTTGGATGATCGCTCTGATGTCCATATTGCTATTCATCAGGTCAGGATATTGATCAGTCAAACTTAGCGCTATGATTTAGACTAAAACAATAAAAATAAAAACTTATAATTATGAATAACAACATATTTCACAGCATCATACTGTGGGGACTTGTCCTTTTTTCGTCTTGATCGTATTTTTATTCATTCATCCGACATCACGGAAGGAGATTCTCGGGTCACGTGATCTCCCTACAAAACCAAGCCGGCTTTCGTCTGCTCTCTCCCGTCGGATCGAGCAGATTTTTGCGCCTATCTTCTCGATGGTTAAAAGGATCATACGGATTTTGGATTAAGTCTTTTGATCCTGTGCTTATTTTAACTGCCTCAAAAGATTCTTGGCTCCGGCATGATTATAATTATTGGCCAAATTCTGCAAAATCCGCTTGGATTGAGCTTTAGCATTCGGGAAACGGCTGGCATAGACCGGAATACTGTTCAGACAGCGTGCAACCAGCATCCCTGATTCAGTATAGACACGTGTTCCCTCTGTGCCCTGCAATTTGCCATAGTTATAGGCACGCTGGGCGTTGTTACAGGCATTATTCAGATTCTTGCCACTGTTAATATCACGTCGCGCTGCCACATAAATCTTCATCTGATTTTGTTGCGGTGTTTCTGCTACCGTAGCTCGAGCTGATGCCGCTGCTAGCTGCTTTTTCTCTGCTTCTTTTTTCTCTAACTCTTTTCTTTCTAATTCCTTTCGCTCTAATTCTTTCTTCTCCAGTTCTTTACGTGCTGATTCCTTCAGTTCATTTGTCGTCTTTGCGGCAGGAGTCTTAGGAGGAGTCGTAGTTTTTATCGATGCAGGTTTGGTTTGCTCCAAAGCAACCCTGGCTTTAGTTGGACGATAAAAGTTTTTTGCTTGAGAAGGACTCATGACCTGGGTGAGTAGTCGAACACTACGCGTCTGGCTAGATTTATCAACTTGTCGTTCAGAAGTTGGCTCAATCGAGACAATCCAGCTTTCAGTCAGGTCATCCATACGACACTGATAGGCACCGCTACCCTGTACAACACCCCGATTGGCAATCAGGCGTTTGCGTTGGGCAACATCTGCCACGGCACTAAAATTACTTTTATACAGCAGTGAAAATTTACCGCCCTGTTCATGACAATATTGCGTCAGTATCGAACGCGGATACATGGCCTGAGTCGTATTATTTTTCTGAGCTTGTCCCCAAAGATAAACATAATCTTTTGCACTACCATCACGTTGATTCAAAGCCCGTTTGGCAATTAGTTCTTCCGGACTGGCAAAAGGATGTAACACCTCTGATTTCAACCGATTCACGCTATTACATCCAGCTAAAGCTGCTGCCCCTATTATTAGAATTATTACTTTTAGCTTCACAGCAAATATCTCAACCCCAAAATCCCGTATAACATAGCTTAAATAGCACAAAACAACAAACACAAGATATTGATAACTATAATATTTAAATGGTAAAAAGGCACATATCAGCCTCAACTTTGCTGATTATGCCAAGCTTCATGTGATAAAAATTGACACAAGTATCATTTTTAAATCAGTTCAAATAATAAACAATTCCATTCAGGACTCAAGAAAAAGATAGAAAAAACACATAAGAAACCGAAGAAAGCGGTGAGTCCTTCTCCGGCGGCTTATTCAGGGAACGCTACAGACCTTTATTATAATGGGTAATAAATTTACCTTTTATCCGCTATAACATTGCCTGAACAAGATCAGCATAAGAATAATTTCCTCAACGTACATTTGTTATTTTTATACGTCAAACCATCGGAAATTAAACGCCATCTTGACTGGCCCTTAGGATTTTAGACAAGAAAAAAATATCTGAATACCCCAATATTGGGAGGTTCTGACACGATTTACCCAAGTCATCTGACCAACGGTCAGATCGATATTTTCCATTGGATTTTGTAAATTAACTCGCCCTAAAAAAAGCCAAACCTAAAACTGTTTGGCTGATAAAGCAGGATAATAATATGAGAAAAAATTAATCAATATGTGATTCAAATGCTTTTAAGCGTTTATAGATCGACATCAGTTCAATAATCGTCGGCCAAGACAGAATCAGATACTGGAAAGATTCCCGCACTTTGCCAAATACATTCAGGATTTGCATCATCAAACCAAGAGTAATTGCCCCTGCTGCAATACTTGGAAACAGAATAAATAATCCGTAAATATTGTCTAACTGCAAGTACCAGATCCGAACCATGTTGAAATAAGCATAGTGAAAATACAACCGGAAATAATTCCAGCGTACCCGGCTAAACAGTTCTTGTAATGTCAGCGGATGTGCGCGATCAGCATAGTCTTCGCCATAGACCAGCTCTTTACGATAGGCTGCCTCAACTTTCTGGTTATTGAACTCCAGTCCGGGCAATTTCATTCCCACGACCATTAAAATGACCGTACCCAATACCGCCCAGCCGATCGAGGCCCACATTAAAGCATGCGGTATTTCCCCTACAATCGGTAAAACTTTCACATGACTAGAGAGCTGATATAAGATCGGCAGGAATGCCATCAGCAACATCAGCGCTTCGATCAAGGAAACACTTAACTGCTCCGTGGTTTTGGCAAAGCGCATGGTATCTTCCTGGATACGTTGTGATGCACCTTCAATATGACGTAACTGCTCCCAATGTGCGGTGTAATAATCATTCATCGCGGTACGCCAGCGGAAGACATAATGGCTGACAAAAAACAGGTTAAATACCGCTAAAGTGACATAAACCATCGCAATATAAATAAAGGTTAATGCGCCTTGATACAGCAATGAAACATCCCCACCACCCTTCGTGAGCATTTGTTGAATCTGATCATAAAACGGACTATACCATTCATTTAATACGACATTGACCTGTACCCCGAACCAGATATTAAACAGAATAAATGCCGAGCCCCAGACCGACCAGCGCTGCCATCGGTGTCCGGCTTTCCATTGCCAGAACAGCGCAAATATCGTAGTTGCCATGAAATACCAGAGATAAAACCAGATGAATTGAGCTGACCAGAAACGCCCGATACCGATTGTAAGCTTTTCATCAAAATAATTTTCAGGAAAACCCAGATAGGTTCCCCATCCTGATCCGCCACTATGCCAAAGCACAAGATTAATGATAAACCATAAAATCAGGCTGCTAAAAAACCAGACGGGTTGCGGGAAAAATGACTTAAACATACCGACCCAGTTCTCCTTATGTCTCTTGGTCATCCAAATGACTGTCTCTTGGTCATCCAAATGACGCCTAGTTTATTCTTATTTTAGATTTTTACTGTTATAAAGCATTAATTTTCAATTTAGTGTAAAAAAGGATAGAAGGATATCAAGTCTCTAGAAACTTATTTTTATCATTCAGCTCTGCGTTATGATTTTCCTTATATTCTCGATTTTTATCATTTAGCCGAGCGATATCAAAAAACAGAAAAATCATCATGTTTTTGACCTTTCGTTATTTTGATAGACTTTTTTATGCCTGTTATCTGTCGGGTTTATGTAAAAGAAATTCATACTTGCGAGCATTGCAAGAACAGGATGAACATCAGGCATACTGCACGTCTCCTGAGTATCTTTTATCAAACTAGAGTACTTCTCCTATTTGAATAAGTCATTGATCAAGTTCTCAGTTTTTGAAGAAACGGTTAAATTTTCGAAAATTATGCTATGATTTAATTATCGAAAAGTAATCTTATTTTGGAAAAAACTATGGAAAGTTCGGTAATTGAATTACTTAAACCGGTGACTCTAGAAAAAGAAAACTGCGCCCCTATTAGTTTTGAAGCAGGTACTGTTTTGAAAGTGGTGATGCAGACTCCAACCAGTCTTCTGGTCAGTAATGATGATGACTTTAACTTTACCATTCCTTTAAAAGACAAAAATGAAGTGTGGCGAGAAATTTGAGTATTTTTCTCTTATGCAAATAGATGGGTTGTATCTGAGTTGGGTTTCTTAACTTATAGGATACGACCCTTAGCTTTTCTCCACTTTGATTGCTCTTTTATTATTTTTTCAAAAAATTATTTCTTTCCTCTTCTGTCATCATTTACTGATTTTAAATTGGCTCATATCCATTTGAGCAAAAAATTCTGTTTAATTGAAACATCATTTAGTTTTGTAACCTATGTAAGATCACTAATGATCTGTTTTCGGTCTTTTGTATCTACTCTGTCCTTACGATGACACCTTTACATCTCTTCTCTCTGTTTAGCTCAACTTCATCTAATACCTACGCTTCGATTCAAAAAAAAGAATATTCAAGTTATTTTCAGAGTTTAGTCATAGAACTGGCGTTCATCTTTCTTCGATTTTTTATCCTCTGATAAAATTTATCAATAAGAATTAAAAAATAATCTGAGATGCTAAATTAAGAGGCTGTTTAAATTGTATAGCTCTGCAATTGGTCCCAGGAAAATTTAATAATACGAAATTTCCCTCTAGACAATTTTAGTATTTTTTCCTTTTAAGACAGCTTAGCCAATCTTAAAAATTATTAACTTTCATAAACTTAAGCTAAAAATTTTAATTATATATATGCCCAATTTATAAATTTATTTAAATTATTATATTTAAAAAATAAAATACAAATTAATAATAAATACTATATTCTGAAAAATTAATTACAAAATACACATTCAAAAATAACGATCAAATAATAAATCTTATTATCTAAAACCCTGAAAAACAATCAATCCAAGAAAACTTTAAAATATAAAATCCTTATAATTTATTTTTAAAATTTATTAACAATACTGGATTTCTACCAAAATATTTCTAAATCTTACAAAGTAACTGTACTTGTTAAAAGTGTTTCGTTTCTGCACTTAAAGCCAGTCTGTTAAATGAAATATGTTATAAATTTAATCAGATCAATGACCATTCAGGTAATTCTAACTTTTAAACCAATTTAATTTCAGAGGCTTAGGTAGTATTTATGTCGACTCTAAAAGAAGATCAAGACCTAGAAGATTCACTTGCTACATCTTCTTATATATTACCTCAAGTGATTTTAACTCAGCTCAAACCTATTATTTATTCTCACAAACTTATTTTATTTCTTGATATTGATGGAACCATTTCTGAATTCCACCCAGATCCAGCAAAAAGTATAATTAAGAGCGGAACCTTAAATACCTTAAAAGAGTTACAACAATATATTCAGCTAATATTAGTGACCGGTCGCTCAATTGCACAAGCCCAAAAACTTATTTATCCATTTGACTGGAATATTGCCGGTTCTCACGGTCTGGAATTAAGCTATCAATCGCGTTTAAGCAAGTTAATTGATTTAAATCCTGAACAGTTTGAATTATTAAAAAATTATATTACAGAACATAGTAATAATATTCCTCAGACTCGAATAGAAATTAAAGACTATTCAGTCGCCCTGCATTTTCGTGAACATCCCTATTTAGAGCATCAAGTGCATGCATTTGCCTTGAATTGTCTTACTCATTTTCAGGATTTTGAACTTAAGGCTGGAAAGTTTGTATTCGAACTGGTGCCCAAAGGGGCAAATAAAGGTTCAGCCATCCAGCAAATCATTCAGCAATATCACTTAAGTGATCATTACCCCATTTTTATCGGAGATGACCTGACCGACGAAGCCGGTTTTCAAGTCATCAACACATTCAAAGGCTGCTCTATCAAAGTCGGTACAGGCAACACCGTGGCACAACATCGCCTCGAAAACGTGACTCAAGTACAGGCTTTTCTAGCAGAATTTTTAGAAATACTGAAAGCACAACAACAATTATTATTGGAGAAATTACATGTCGAAACTCATAGTGTTATCAAATCGTGTAAATCTACCTAAGTCAGACAATACACAGGCAGGTGGATTAGCGGTGGCATTGCAGGATGCTTTGCAGGATATAGGCGGTATCTGGGTTGGCTGGAATGGATCCCGAGTTGACCAGACGAAAGAGCAGAAGTTTCAAATCCTGAAGCATCAAAATGTTGAATATCACACGAGTCCATTGACTGAATCCCAATATCAAGGCTTTTATTGTGGTTTTGCCAACAATGCATTGTGGCCGCTGATGCACGACCAGCATCAACTTGTAGATTATCAGCCGCAGGATTTTAAGATCTATCAGGATGTCAATTTGCGTTTTGCCAAGCACCTGAAACAGGTGGCATCTCCACATGACATCATTTGGATCCATGATTATCATTTTTTAAGCGTGGCACATTATTGCCGTAAACTGGGCATGCGTAACCGTATTGGATTTTTCCTGCATATTCCCTTTCCTGAACTAAGGCTCTGGCAGACTTTAGCCGCTCATCGCGATCTGGCACATCATTTAGCCAACTACGATGTACTGGGTTTACAGACCTCTCGCGATCAGGAAAACTGTTTAAATTTCCTTGAACAGACCTTAAAAGTGCAGCATCGTCACAATGAAATCCTGAATTATCAATCTCGAAAGATTCATGTGAAATGCTATCCGATTGGTGTGCATCCTGTGCAGCTACAGAATCAGGCCTCAGATACCCATCTGGAAAAGCTTCCCTTTGATCTGGATACAGTGCAGCCTTATAAAACCATCATTTCAGTTGACCGGATTGATTATAGTAAAGGCTTATTGGAGAAAATCGGATCGTTGCAGAGCTTGCTGGAAGATCAACCGGAGTTTAAAAATCAATTCCAGCAATTACAAATTGCCTGCCCATGCCGACTGGATGTAAAAACCTATAAGAACCTGTATACGCAATTTAAATCTGCCGTGCATGAACTCAATAGCCAGCATGGCACAACGGAGTGGTTACCCTTTGATTGCAGCTATGACACCTTGGGTCATGAAGCCTTGATGCAACTGTATCGTAAGGCTGATATTTGCTGGGTAAATTCGATCCGGGATGGCATGAATCTGGTCGCCAAGGAATATATTGCTGCACAAGATCCTTTAGATCCGGGTGTCTTGATTCTTTCTAAATATGCCGGTGCTGCTGAACAAATGAAAGAAGCCTTACTGGTCGATCCTTATGAGCATGACAGTATGGCCAAAGCCTTGAAGAAAGCGCTACGTATGTCTAAATCAGAACGTTTAGAGCGCTATCGTTATTTAAGCCAAGGCTTGAAAAATTTCGATATTATTCGCTGGCGTGATCAGTTTATCACTGACCTGAAAAACTCACAAAGCTTGCGGATCTATCGTCCCTTGGCTGCAGGAGCTTCAAACCAGTTCAGTGTACATGCCTAAATTTTTAAGTAAAAAAACACCAGCATTAAGCTGGTGTTTCGTTTTGAAGAGGAGCCACAATCTCTTCGCTTTGTTGTACTTCGTTTGGGTCTGCAGTGAGATGATTCAAAATCACAATACTCAATAGACCAATCGCAATGACGCTAAATACTAAGCTCAATCCGATGATTTCACTGCCGAAGCCGACCAATGCCGGTCCAATCAATGAACCTGTATAAGCAAATACCGATACATAAGACAATGCCACATGTGAAGCCAAAGTTTTTTGACGTCCTGCACGGGAAAACATTAACGGTACAATGTTGGCACTACCTAAACCTAAAATCGCATAACCCACCAACACTACTTGCCAGACTGGCGCAAATACTACGGTCAATAAACCGGTTGCAGCCAATAGTGCGCTTAACAGAATCGTATTTTTTTCACCAAATTGCTGAATAATCAAGTGACCGCTAAAACGTCCCAACACCATCAAACCCGCAAAGAAACTATAAGCCAGACCGGTTTGCGCAGCAGGCAGACTGAACTCAGTAGCAAGGTAAATACCACTCCAGTCCATAGCTGCACCTTCTGACAGAAAAGCCACAAAACAGATCAGACCAATGCCTAAAATCGCCCAGGTCGGCGCTGCTTTTTTCACTGGCTGTTCTGATGATGTGTCTTCTACCGCTGTTTTTGGCTCAGCACCCAAACTTAAAGGAACAGCGAATAAGGCAATAAGCAGCAAAATTACACTGACAATCACCGCACCGGTTAAAGGCGCCAAGCCAAGTCCCATTAACATGGTCATGCCCAGTACGCCTGCCAGACCACCTAAACTACACACGCCATGAAAACCCGACATTAAACTTTTACCGAGTTTTTTCTCAATCTGTGCAGCCTGAATATTGACAGTCACGCCCAAAGCCCCGGCACTGGCACCAAAGAAAAACAGGCTGATGGCCATCATTAAATGATTCGGACTATAAGCCAGAGCAGGCAGAATGAACAAAAATGCACTGAGAATTACGGCTAAAACAGTACGGCAACCTAAGGCATTGGCCAGTCGGCCGGCCAGTGGCATCGCCAGCATTGAACCAATCCCGGCACACAGCAATAACAGGCCAAAATCAGCATGATTTAATAACAGGCGCTGCTGTGCATATGGAATTAAGGGTGCCCAAGCCGCAGTACTAAAGCCCAAGCTAAAGAAGCACAACGCAGTCGCTATTTTCTGCCATAGATATGGTGATGGAGACTGAATTCGAGAAAGCAGTGTTTGATTGAACATTGTATTACCAAAAAAGAAGGCTCAGGCATCCATTACCGATCATCCATAGAAAAACCCCACAGACTTATAGCTAGAATGTATAAGTTTGCGGGGCTAAATTTGCGTGAATTATAAACAGAATAAATTTAAATGGAATAGTTTTTAGACACTAATTTTAAGATTTTTTACAAGTATCTGATTGTATAAAATTTATAGTTTTATGCTTTTATTTGCATAGGTTGATCGGTTTTTTCGCGGCCTGCTTAAGCTCAAGTTTTTGTAGAAAATGTGCAAAACCTGCAGCAATTTTTGAGCTAAGACGACTGCTGGTAGTGACTCTCAGCTGATTCGACCAGACAATCTGCGCGCCGGCTTTTTCTAAACGACGGATGAAATCGACATCTTCATGACAGTCCAGTTGCTGAAACCCATTGACCTGTATATAAGCCGAAGCTTTAAAACACAGGTTTGCGCCATGAACATGCCGATGTCCCATGCTGTCCTGATAATGTCGGAGATAAGCCTGACGGGTTTTCCGGCTTAAATGATCCCATTGATCCAGCTCGACCACACCACAAATCGCATCGGTGGGTTGATGCTGTAACATCATCTGAAACCAGTCACACTGTACGTATGAATCGGCATCGGTACAGCAAATCCAGTCACAGCCCTGCTCGATCATTTGCTGAATCCCCAAATGGCGTGCCTTACCGACATTTCGGAAGTCGCAGCTCATAGCCGGAATGCCCATTTGCTGAACTTTAACGGCGGTGCTATCAGTACAATGGTCCAAGACCACGAGAATCTGGATTTCAGGAAGATTTTCTATTGTTTTAAAATATTGAAAAAAATAAGTTTGTGCTGATTTTAAGGCTAACAGACAGCGTTCAATATAGGCTTCTTCATTACAGGCCGGAATCACCACACCGATTTTTTTCATCTTAAGCTCTCCTGCTCTGCTACGGATTGCGCTGAATTCAGCCAGAGATCTATCAAAAAATCGGAATCCTGCAAACTTAAACGATGGGAATAGTTTAAATGCGCTTTGAGATACTGATGGACATCTTCACCATTTAGGCTAAATCCCGAGATTGGCGCGCGCCAATGACAACTCAAGATACATCCGCCCGGTTCCAGTGCAGTATGCAGCCATGTCAGCACCTGTTGCAGAGCAATCGGGTTCAAATAATATAAAATCTCACTGACGACAATGAGCTGAAATTTCTGTTCGGGCAAATCATCTGGCACGATCCGCTGTAACACCTGTACATGCGGATAAGCTTGTAAACGCTGCTGCGCCAAATGGATCGCAGTATTATTGGCATCCAGACACATTAAGCTATTTGTCCGCCGCGCCAGTTCCTGACTAAAGATGCCATTACTGCAACCAATCTCAATCGCGGAGTCAAACTGAAAGTGCGGCAAGATCGCCAGACAAATCTGCCGTTTGCGCTGTTCATACCAACGCTGTTCATATTGCCAGGGATCTCCCTGATTCAGTGCATATAAGGCATCGAAATATTCCTGATCATAGGCTGCTTTACTGTTCATACAGATACACCTCCCAGGGCTGTAAAATACGTTGTAATGCCTGCTCTGGCAGAATCGGTGATTGATCTATCGTCGGATCAAGCTCGATCTGGCTCTTAAAACACCGTGCAGCTCGAGACTTATATTGTAATTCTTCCTCAGTTAATTTGAGTTGATGAGCGACGGTCCAGGGAATTCTGGTATCTCCAGGTGTTGCCCAATGCCATGCCCAAATCAAGACCTGAATACAGGGCAAATGAAGTTCAGTGGCCAGCTGCTGTGTGACCTGCCCCGTAATTTCATGATCTGGATGTCCATCATGAACAAATGTGCTAATTAACACATCATTCGGTTGCAGATAAGATTGCAGATGCTGTTGCAACACATCCCGCTGTTCGGCCACCTTGCCATCTTGAATATCTAAAGCGATCCGCAAGATATTCTGTTTTAAAGGTAACGCTTCTAAAGCTGCTCGCGTTTCAGCAGGACGAATCTGGTTCAACTCTTCGGGAGTATACAGACTAGAGCCGGGATGACTGGCTGTCCCATTGGTAACGGCAAAAAGTACGATCTGATAGCCCAATTTGTCCAGATGCTGAATCAGGCCTCCACAGCCCAAAATTTCATCATCAGGATGAGGGGCAATAATGCAGACTCTTGCATCTAGGGGAATAACCTTAGGAATATCGAACTCCGACATCTGTTGCAAAATCTGACAGGAACGCCATTCTTCGAGCCGTGTACCTTCGCCATGGATGACACGATCCCCTACAATCTCATGTCTTATAACGTCCATAATTGTTCCTCCTGTGCAGTCAGCTCGCCAATCCGCTCCAAGTCAAATGCAGCATGACTTTGACGAATAAATACCGGAAGATCTGCTGCAAGCCGAGCGAAATGCGGATGCTCACAATACGGCCCAGCACCAAGTGCCTTACCTACATGAGTTAGTACATTTAAGGCAGTCGCTTCCACCTGAGCACGTAGGCTACGAATCTTTAACTCATGTGCGTGTTGCGGTTGCTGATCAATCAATGCAGCAACTTGATAAAATAAGGACTGTGTCGCTAAAAGCTCCCGACTAATTTCACCGAGATACATGGCCTTATAGGCATGCGGTTTTAACAATACTGCCTGTCTTAAATATTCAGCCAAACGCACGGTTGCACCATACCAGCACGCGGCCACACCTGCGGCGCCATGCCAGAATCCGGGCCGATCCAGATAGGCATTTGGAGCTGCGACTTTTTCCGCATTAACCTGATCCAGTTCAAGCCGGGCAGTCAAGGTATGCTGCATGCCCACTGCATGCCAGGCATCCTGATGATGCTGAATGCCTTCTTGTGACAAATCTAGAATCAGTAATTGGGATTGTTGCTGCTCATCACGGTGAGTCAGCAGACCGTGTTGCACCCAGACCGATGCAGAACACCAAGGCTTAATTCCGCTTAGCTTTCCTGCTTGCAATGTTAAAGGTTTGGGGCCACCTTCTGCTGCCCATACTGCCCATAAGCCTTTTTGTTCTACCGGAATATTCAGTTCATGCAAAATGGCCAAGGCGTCCAGATGGGATTCAAACAATTTGCCTAGGGTCAGATTGCTGGCTGAAACCTGGCTGAGTATCTGCCAGCGTTTTAAGGTCGCTCCGGAAGCGGGATAAGGCACCTGTTCGGAAATCGCCACCAGTTCCATTAAAGTGTGCTGAATTTTTTCTTGTAGCTCCAGAGGAGAATTTTCAAATCTTTGTAATATTGAACCGAGGTTCATGCATGCGGTTCCTCATAAAATACGGATAATGTTGTTGTGTTTTTAAAGTCAGTTAATGAGAAAGCTTGCGCATTTGTTTTAAACGTGTGGTCAGCCCTAGTACCTTACGCCGTGCATTAATCTCTTCTTCATTGAAACAGAGTTGCTGCATTAGTTCAGCTAAAGGCAAATGATTATGTTCAATGAGATAAATGTCCTGTTCTCTGCTCCATTTGGCTTGTTGTGCTTGAGCCAACAACTTTTTGACATCCAGTCTTACCATCTCTTCATCCATTTTAAAACCATGAGGATAGAAGCCTTAGCCTCTATCCTCTAACATAAATTGAATCGTTTAGGCAGGAATCGCTTCCGCAATCGCTTCACGCGTCCAGACACGATGGTTTAGGATTAAAGTCTTGAAGCTATCTTGTACTGCTTCAAACTGTCCATTTGCCAGAGTTCCTTCATCGCTAACCAAACGCAGATCTTCAATCAGCTTGCCTTTATCACCCAGGAACACGATTGGTTTTAAATGCTTGTAGGCTTCCAGCAGATAATGAGTCGCCACACCGTCTTTCATTACCACATCGTAATTATCACCGTCAGCAATCACCACGGCATCATAGGCAATGGATGGTTCTGCTTTTTGCATACCATCGGAAGGAATCACCTCGCCTTGCTGACCCAGTACCGGGCCCGGATTTGGGGTCAGTACATCGACCACAGCCCCTTCTGATTCTGCCCAGGTTTGAACAGCTTTGATACTGGCCTCATTGGCTTTATCGTGTACCAGTAGGGCAATTTTTCGTGCTTTGATATCTTCAGGTTTGAATGCCTCGAAAGATAAGCGTGGTGAAACCTGCACCTCTGGCAATTTCGCAGCTTTTTTCTCTGCCGGAATTTCAATGCCCAATTGGTCAGCCACCTGCTGTGCCAAGTCCAGATCGATATTGCAGAGCACTTCAAGCACTTCACGCTCACGAATATATTTGCGCTCCACCTTGCTCAGCTCGAAGACATAGGCATCGACAATATGCTTCTGTTCATGCGGCGTCTGGCTGCGGTAGAAAAGACGGGGCTGACTAAAGTGATCACTGAAAGATTCGCTACGCTGACGGATCTTGTGTCCATCAATACGTTCCTGATAACTTTCAAAACCACCGCCTTGTGCTGCGGGCGGAGTTTCAGCCGGCCAGTTATTGTCAATCGAATTCGGCTCATAACTGGCTTGACCGGTATGTACAATACGCTGATGTAAACCGTCACGCTGGTTATTGTGGAATGGACAAACCGGCTTGTTAATTGGGATCTGGTGGAAGTTTGGACCACCTAAACGGCTAAGCTGAGTATCGGTATAGGAGAACAGACGTGCTTGTAATAATGGATCATTGGTAAAATCCAGTCCTGGCACAATATGTCCCGGACAGAATGCCACTTGCTCGGTTTCACCAAAAAAATAATCCACATTACGGTTCAGTACCATTCTGCCAATCGGTGTCACCGGCACCAGCTCTTCCGGAATAATCTTGGTTGGATCCAGCAGGTCAAAGTCATATTTCATCTCATCTTCTTCTGGAACCACCTGTACACCTAGCTCCCATTCCGGATAGTTACCGGAGGCAATCGCTTCATATAAGTCACGACGATGGAAATCCGGATCTTTACCTGCCAGTTTTTGTGCTTCATCCCACACCAGTTGGGCGAGACCCTGTTTTGGGGTCCAGTGGAATTTCACAAAAACCGCTTTATTCTCGGCATTGATAAAACGGAAAGTATGCACACCAAAGCCTTGAATGGCTCTTAAATTACGCGGAATGCCCCGATCCGACATGGCCCACATCACCGCATGTGCAGATTCAGGCACTAATGAGACAAAATCCCAGAAAGTATCATGTGCAGATGCACCGGTAGGAATCTCGGTCTGTGGTTCAGGCTTGACTGCATGTACAAAATCCGGGAACTTGATCCCATCCTGAATAAAGAATACCGGCGCATCATTCGCCACTAGATCAAAATTACCTTCATCCGTATAAAACTTGGTCGCAAAACCACGAATATCACGTACCGTATCTGCTGAACCACGCGGGCCCTGTACGGTAGAAAAACGCACAAATACTGGCGTTTGCACACTGGTATTGGTCAGGAAGCCTGCCTTGGTCAGTTTTTCATTCCCCGGATAAGCCTCAAAATAGCCATGTGCGCCGACACCGCGGGCATGCACAATACGTTCTGGAATTCGCTCATGGTCAAAATGGGTAATTTTTTCCCGAAGAATAAAATCTTCGATCAAGGTCGCACCGCGAACGCCTGCCTTGAGACTGTTCTGGTTGTCGGAAATTTTAACCCCTTGATTAGTAGTGAGTGCCTGCTCGGTCGCATCACTGCGATATGCGTCGAGCTGCTCACTTTTTTTATTGGTATTTTGTTTGTCTAAACCGTCTTTACCAGTCGCGGGGCTATTGGCCTTAATTTTCATGATGTATTCCTTGCTGAGCTTGAGTTTAGTTCAGATATTATTGGTCTATCTCAAAGTCGCTTGAGCTGATATGTTGCATGGTTTGACCAATCAAACTCATCCCGCAAGTCAATCTGCTACATCCGATCCTGTATCAGCCTCATATTTCTTCTGAATATGCTGACTCGAAGCATTTTTGCTTTTCTGGGAATATTGTTATTGGTTTCGCCTGTGTCCTAACATAACTGCATTTGAGAAAGAGATTTATTATTGTTTGTAGTGCCTTGTTTAATTAAGGCAGCATTGTGTTATTTTTTATAAATTTCGGGTTTATTTATGATTTAAATTTTTATCTAAGTTATTTATTTAAAATAAAATATTAAAATTTCACAGAGATATTTCGAAATAAAGATTCAGTATGGTGATATGTGATCTTGCTCAAAAATAAGCGTCATAACCCAAAACGATGTTTCAATCCTGAAATGATTAGGACTTTTTAGAAGTTCAATTTGCTATGAAAAATTAACGTGCTACCGCTGAAGATGGTCAGAACTTGACAGATTTAAATAGTTACAATCCCGCGCCCTGCTTATACATAATGACTAAACTTCCTGCCTTTATATTGATCTAATATCTATAACTTATAACCACTTAAATCTCTTAGCCTGTTAGATCAAATACAAAGTCATAGAGATCATTTCATCTCTTGGCTCGGGCTTCGACTACATCCGACTTTATTTTAATACACCGTATCGCGTTAAGTTTGAAGGAGTAAGAGCATGGCCTCTTCTAAAAAAGAATCTAAAGCAATGAAAATTGATATCGGGATTTCGCATGATGA
Source organism: Acinetobacter lwoffii (assembly GCF_022809915.1). Taxonomy (GTDB): domain Bacteria; phylum Pseudomonadota; class Gammaproteobacteria; order Pseudomonadales; family Moraxellaceae; genus Acinetobacter; species Acinetobacter lwoffii_M. The sequence goes on from NZ_JALGQY010000039.1 coordinate 17,466, forward strand.
TCGCGCCAAAATTGTCGATGGTTTATCCAGACTTTTAGCAGACAGTTATACCCTGTATTTGATGACCCATAATTTCCACTGGAATGTCACCGGCCCCCAGTTCAACAGCCTGCACAACATGTTTATGACTCAATATACCGAGCAATGGAATGCGTTGGACATCATTGCTGAACGTATTCGTGCTCTAGGTTTTGCAGCACCCGGCACTTATAAACAGTTTGTAAAACTCACCTCCATTAAAGAAGTCGAAGGTGTACCTAAAGCTGAAGAAATGATACGTTTACTGGTAGATGCACATGAAACTGTGGCACGTACCGCCAGAAGTATTTTTTCGATCATTGAAGAAGCCAATGATCAGCCGACCGCTGACATTCTCACGCAAAGACTGGAAGTACACGAAAAAACTGCCTGGATGCTGAGAAGCAATCTGGAACAATAAAATCGGATCGAATCTTTGAAATCAGGCTTATTCACAGGATGAAATGGAAACTTGCGGTAGTGCCATTAAAGTTCGGCTTCATCCTGACGTTTATATTAGAGGGATTTATCGGCACTCAATGATTAGATCAAGCTAAAAGTCAGGATCATTAAAATTAAACCATCAAAATTTAAGGATGTAGGCAATCGCATACATCCTTTTTTAACAAACAGATTGTTTACAGATTATTTCAATCTCATATATGGCTATCATTTTTTGAAAGCTATAAATCTGAAATATCTTTTCGATCGCTTCAAAAAATTAGCCCTCCTGGCTCCTTACAGTACAGCTTAATCTTGAGGAGAATTGCTCGAATCACTTTCAATCCGGCCATCGACCAGATTGATGGTACGATCACAAGTGGCAGACAGGCGCGGATCATGCGTGACTAAAAGTACGGCGCAGTCGCGTTCACGATGCACTTTACGAAACAGTTCAAACATATCAGCCGCGGTCTGGGTATCCAGATTACCTGTCGGTTCATCGGCCAATAATAATGCCGGCTCAGTAATCAAGGCCCGAGCAATGGCCACCCGCTGCTGCTGTCCTCCGGACAATTCATTCGGTTTACGCTCGGCAAATTTTTCCAGTCCCACTGCCGCTAGTAAATCACGTGCGCGTTGCATTGCCTGCTGATTAGGTTTGCCATGCGCCATCATTAAAGGCATGAGAATATTATCCAGTGCACTAAATGCCTGAATCAGATGGTGAAACTGAAATACAAATCCGATGCTGTTGCCGCGCAGCGCCGTACGGCCGGTATCATCCATCGCACTGGTAGGTTGTCCCAACAAATACAGCTCGCCACTCGTTGGTTTATCTAGCAGTCCCAGAATATTCAGTAAGGTACTTTTTCCAGAACCGGAAGGGCCAATAAGTGCAGCAAAGTCGTTGCGATCAATGCGCAGGTCAATGCCATGCAAGACCTCCACTTCATTGGGCTGGCCAATATTATAAGATTTTCGCAGCGCTTCCAGACGCAGAACTTCCTGAGATTGCTCAGACATGACGAATCGCCTCCACCGGATCGAGTGCCGCGGCCCGACGTGATGGCACTGCTGCCGCCAGTACGCCTGTTAATGTGGCCAACAATAGTGCCAATATCACCAGTTCAATCGAAATTGGAATATAGAATAATCCCGGCCCAAAATTATTAAATACCCATACCAGACCATAACTGACTATGCTGCCCAGCACTGAACCGAGCAAGCCAAAGATTGCACCCTGAAACAGAAAAACTCTCAGGATTTGCGATTGGGTTGCACCCGTCGCCCGCAAAATACCAATTTCCCGGGTGCGCTGCACCACACTGACGGACATGACGCTGGCAATCCCGAAAGCCACCGAAATTGCGACAAAGACAATAATCATATTGGTGGACAGGCTTTGTGCAGTAATGGCATTCATCAGTTGGGCATTGGTTTCAATCCAGCTTTCGGCTTTTAATGAGGTCAGGCGTCCGACTTGTGCTGCAACCTGGTCTGCTTCAAAAATATTGGCAATGGTCAGATCAATGACTGTTACTCCGCCTGGCAGGCCGAGTAAGGACTGCGCCTGCTTGAGATCCAGATAAACATAACGCGCATCCAGTTCGCGCACGCCCAGCTCAAAGATACCGGCAATATTCACCAAGGCACTGTTCTGTTGGCCAGTATCGAGTCGCAACTTGCTGCCGACCTGAACACCGAGGTCTTTGGCCAATTGACTGCCAATCAGTACATCATCCGCGCCGACCCGCAACTGGCCACTGATTAAATATTCTTTTAATGGAATGATCTGCTGATAACGTTCTAAATTCATCCCGACCAAGGCCACGGATTCGATCGCATCACCACGTTGTACAAAAGCTGGCCCCGACACCACCGGCGAGACGGAGGTCAGTACAGGCAACTGGTCTAGTGTTTCGGTAATCTGTTGCCAATTGTTAATCGAACGCAGGCGCTGTGCCCGTTTGTCTTCCTGCAATAATTGCACTGTTCCGGCGGGAGGTGACACAATCCGGTTGACTTCATCCGGTGACAGCAGACGAATATGAGCCTGTGTACCTAAGGTTCGTTCAACAATATTGGCTTGCAGCCCCTGAATCAACGCAGTGATAAAGACGATCACCGCTACGCCCACGGCAACCCCGATGGTGATCATGATGGACTGCGCGCGACCCTCGCGCAAAAAACTGACCGCGATTTTCCATTCGATCCAGAGCCGCCCGAATAAATTTTTCAATCGAAGTTCACCGGTAATTCATTTTTACTATTGGCCATATCAGCAGAATTCTGTAATGAACTCTGGTGTGGTTTTAAGCGAACTCTGGTGCCATCCTCCAATGAAGATTCTGCATCTACCAACACCTGATCACCCTCGCTCAACCCGGATTTCACTTCTGACATGGCCAGGCCACGCAAGCCCAAAGTAATCTGCTGACGCTGTATTTTTCCATCACGTACCATTAAGACCACGGCTTTATCTCCCTTGATACTGCTTAAAGCATCATTCGGAATAGCCAGAGCCCGTGCTCGTTTGGCCGTCTCGACATTCACCGATACCGTCATGTCCTGACGCAGAAAATCTGGTACGGGATTGACAGTTAACCTGACTTCTACCGTACCTCGCTGTGGATCGATACTTGGTGCAATAAAGTTAATCCGGGCCGGGAAAGACTGATCCGGATAGGCATCGCTAATTACGGTGGCATTTTGCTGCAAGGCCAGTTGCGGTAAATTCCGCTCATCTAGCGGTACCCGGATTTCTGTATTCCCTGTTAACGCAATGGTAAATAAAGTTTGTCCCGGCTGAACCAGATCACCCGGCTCGACATCGCGTGTCAATACTGTACCGGCGACCGCCGCTCGAATCTTGGTTTTGGCCAGTTGCGCCTGTGCCACCGCCAGCTGTTCCCGAAGCGACGCTTCTTCGACTTGACCCGCAGCCAATGCGCCTGCTTTTACCCGGGCTGTCTCATAATTATTGCGCGCGACTCTTTCTGCTTCCACAGCCTGTTCGACTTCTTCCCTCGACAGGATGCCGGCTTCTGCATTACGTCTACGTGCTGCTTCTCGGCTGGCCTGTTCCAGCTGAGCTTTGGCACTGGCCAGTTCTGCTGCAGCCTGTGGCCGTCGGCTGCTTGCCAATTCGGTCAATGCCAGCTCGGCCTGTCTGACTTGGGCCAGCAATTCATCCGATTTCAATACCACTAGCAGATCACCCGGTTTGACCTGATCGCCTTCCTGCACCAAACGTTGCAGAACCACACCACTAATTTCACTGCCTACCTGGGCACGTGAAACTGTCGCAACACGTCCGGTCGCAACAACATTTTGTACCAGCGGCATGGCACTCAGCGTATAACTAGGCACCACTGGCCCCTGCCACCAGCGAAATAGAGCAAACCCTACTGCCAGTAGCAATACGATAATGAGCAAAATTTTATAGCGGGCAGCGCGCAATGAGAATCTCCGGTTGATTCGTCTAATTTGAAATAAGAAAGTCAAAACTGTATTTGTTTTTTTCCTAAGGTTTAATTTACAACAAGTTTCTAATTGGAATTATAGGTATTTTGTTGAGTTTGAAAAGAATGTTGAGTTCCTGTCCACTTTTTTGAGCTAGCTTAAGTCGGTGTCAGTCAAGTTCATCTATGGCAGATCCAGACACGGAATCAAGTAACAGAAAATTGTATTAAGTTTAAGGAAATGGAGATGTGATCAAAAAACAGGCTAGATCATGATAGAGCTTGCCTGTTCAATCGTTTGGGTGTTAATTGAATATTAGTTAAATATTAGACCGTACGACGCAATGGCTGATCACGCTGCGCCAGACTTTCGCCCATTGGCACGAGTCGTCTATCAGGCTCAATCTTTTGCCAAGGCAGGTCATTCGGGTCTGCTTTCATGGCCCCAGGCGCTTTTGCGACTAAAATGGCAGCAGCCATGTCCTGAAAATCTGCACGAAAATGTACCGAGCTTTTCACTACAATAATTGATTTATCTTCAGGCACAACACCAAAAATTCTAAACATATTACGATCGAGCAACTGGGCTTTGTAAGAGCTGACTGCAATTTCAATACCGTCTATTTCTAGTAATATACTCGGGCCGATATCCGCCTCAACGCCATGCATCATGGGTCCGCCATAGCTGAATTTTCCATCGCTATAGGCTTTGATTTTAAATTCAGCGCTAAATGGGGCATCCCCGACAATACCCGATGTTCCACCCAGTTGCGCATAAAAATGCTGACCAAGCCCAAGCTGATATGCTTGTTGCACCACCGCAGGATCTACGATGAGGCCAATCAATCCATTTTTAACTTGATGTCGATGTAGCGCCGATAACATCCCGGTTGTATTCGAATCGCCACCAGCTCCCGGATTATCCTGAGTATCTGCAATCACCACAGGTTTGGTCGAATGATGCTGTTGATAAAGTTGAAGTGCTTGCTGCACGGCATGATCTGGTGATAAGAAATCCATATTCCAATGCGCTTCTTGTTGCAGCACATGGGCGATATAGCGTTGCATAGCCTGATCTAACTGCTCAGCGTTTTCACTATAACCCCAGATACAACCACCACATTCGGCAAAGTCTGCCGCTGGAAAACCCGGCGTAAAATTCATCTGGACAGGATTATTTTGCTCTAGCTGTTCAAGTAAATTCATACAAGACTGGGTAGGTTCCAGCTCGGTACATTGTGCATTCAGTGCAATCAAAAACGGCAGCTTATACATTTGCTTGTACAGCTTTTTACCCCGGAATATTTGATACAGCACTTGGGCACAGCGTTGTCCGGTTTGAGCCATATCTACATGCGGATAGGTCCGATAGCAAATCAGCACATCACTATGGGCAAACATCGCTTGCGTGACATTGGCATGGAAGTCCAGACTGGCAATCACCGGAGTGTCCGGCCCGACTGCTTCACGAACCCGTCTTAACAATTCGCCTTCGCCATCATCCACCTGTTCACTGACCATAGCACCATGCAGATCCAGATACACCGCATCTGCAGGATGCTGCTGGATGCTTGCAATAATTTCATCACAGATCCGCTGGTAAGTGTCCTGCTCTACATGCGCTGAAGGTGAAGTGCCAGCCCAGATCACCGGAAAAAGTTGATAACCGAATTGTTCTGCTTGTTGGATAAAACCGCCAATCGGAATGTTCTGTTCCCGAAATTTCAGGATATCTGCGCCGCGGCTGAGTGGCGGAAATCCCCCGCCCTGGACAAAATCGGCGTAGCTTGCTTTGGTTGGGGCAAAGGTATTGGTTTCATGTTGAAAGCCTGCAATGATGATTTTCTTCATATCTTGAATCCTTCCTATGCTGCATGATTGATTATTTATCGACGATTAAAGCGGTGCGTGTTGCTTGCTGAGGCACAGCTTGCTTTTTCAGTCTGAAGGCATAAATCAGGAAAGCGCCACCGAGCATCATGATCACAGCAATCGTGAACCAGCCTGCCAGCATGGAACCGGTCATTGACTGCGCCATGCCCATAATATTGGGACTGACAAAACCACCGAGTAATCCGATACTGTTAATCAGGGCAATTCCGCCTGCTGCCGCACTGCCGCTTAAGTATTTCGATGGAATCGACCAGAAAATGGTATAGGCACTAAACATAAAGGCCGTTGCGGTACAGATCGCAATAAAGGACAGCAGGAAATTCGCACTGATCACCGACAACATCAAGCTGACTCCAGCCAATACCGTCGGCACTACACAATGCCATTTCCGTTCCTGCCATTTGTCCGAGCTGCGGGCAAAAATGATCATGAAAATTGCGCCGCATAAATATGGAATCGCCACCAGCCAGCCAATCATCTGCAAATTCTGGATACCGCCCGACTTCAATAAAGATGGTAGCCAGAAGCCAATCGCATAGATGCCACAGATAATGGTGAAGTAGGCCAAGGCCATGAAATAAATCCAAGGATCCTTTAACATCGCTTTAAAATTGCTATGACCAGTTGCAGACTGATGCTGTGAAATTTCTTTTACCAATAAGGCTTTTTCCTCTTGAGATAGCCATTTTGCTTGTGAGGGATGATCAGTTAAATAAAAGTATGCTACGCAGCCCAACAGCACGGTCGGCACAGCTTCTAATAAAAATAACCATTGCCAGCCAGAAAGATTATAAATCTGATGGAAAGTAATCATGATTTGTGTCGATAACGGCGCACCTAACATGCCAGCGAGCGGCCCGGCCAGCATGACAATCGCCATGACACGTGCCATGCGTGCACCGGAATACCAATAGGTCAGATAGAAAATCATGCCCGGGGCAAAACCAGCTTCAAATACACCCAACAAAAAGCGTAAGACATAGAACATCTGCGGGGTGGTGACAAATAGCATCGACATGGAGGTCAGGCCCCACAAAATCATGATGCGGGTAATGGTTTTTCTGGCACCGACTTTTTCAAAATACAGATTGGTTGGCACTTCAAACAGGACATAACCTAAAAAGAATATGCCGGCGGCCATGCCATAAATTGCATCGTTAAAGCCCAGCTCCTGCTGCATTTGTAACTTGGCAAATCCGATATTGATCCGGTCCAGATAAGCAAAGAAATAACATAGCAATAAAAATGGCAGCAGGCGCCAGCTTACTTTCTTGTAAATCTGGTTTAACCGTTGCTGATGGGAGGTCATTAAATCCATCTAAAACTCCTTTTTATCTAGATCTTCTTATTGTTCAAAATCCATGTAATCATGCTCCTGACTTGATAACAATGTAATTTATTCGGCATACTGATGCTTTTAAGGCATCAGAGTTTTTATGGACAGAAACTTGCAATTCCTTGCGCCACTGAACGGAATCAATGAAAAACGTTTGCGTTATTTCTATACGGTGATGATGTTCGGTTCGATGCGCAAAGCGGCAGATATCCTGAATATTGAACAGTCCGCCATGAGCCGACAAATTCAACTCTTTGAATCAGAATTAAAAATAAACCTGTTCAAACGTAAGGGACGGCATATTATTCCGACTGAAGCCGCCTATCTGGTACTTGAGTATTTCAAGGAAAATAAAAATCGTGAAAATGAATTATTTGACAGTTTATTTCAGCTGCAATCTTCTCAACTTGGTAAAGTGAACATTGTTTCAAGTGAAAGTTATATGCAACATATGATTTATGATGTACTTCGACATGTGCATCATAAATATCCAAATCTTGAAATCCAGTTAGAATTAATGAGTGCCCAGCATGTGGTACGACATATTGTGGACAGCCTGGCGCATATTGGACTGGCGTATAATCCTCCATTTCATACAGACATCAGCACCATTGCCCATAAAACAGAACCTTTTATTCTGGCTGTTCCTGCCGATCATCCTCTTGCCAAGCTCAAGCATCGCATTTGTCTTTCCGAAATTTCAGACTATAAATTTGCCTTAATGCCCGTAGGGCATGGTTTCCGTCAGCTACTCGACAGTGAAATGGTGCGCTTACAAGTGAACCTGAATATTGGTCTGACCACCAATTCTATTTATGCCTTAAAAAATTATGTGGTGGCTGGACATGGGATTTCCGCCATGCGCTATGCAGATATCGCAGATGCGGTTAAAGAAGGTCAGGCCGTTGCCTTAACTATTGATTCCGAGCTGTGCAACACGGCTCAGACCCAATTGATGGTCCGCAAAAATACCCATTTGTCAGAGTCGAAACATTTATTAATTGAGCGTATTCGTTCTAGTTTTGATTTGCTCTTTTAAATTGCTTATAAAATTTAGGCAATAAAAAAGCCACTTAAATAAGCGGCTGATTTATAACAAGAATTTTGGTGGAGGTGGCGGGAGTTGAACTCACTATAGTTCAACTCTATCAATAATAATCTAACATAAACCCTTGTAAATTAAGTATTTAAAGCTTTTCAATTTGATGCTATTTGATAGAGATTAAAAAAGTGTGGCAAAAAATGTGGCAAAGTATATTTAACTGCATTACATATAAACACTTCAGTGATTTTGAGTGTACAAGCTGTGTACAAAAAATTCCCGTGTAAATGGGAGTTTAACTCAGGATTTTTCCTACTCAGGATACCTAAGTGAAAGTGCCATATTATTTCAGCACACATCATTTATACATTCGTTTGGCTTTGTTGCACAAAGATTTGAAATGCAAAGCGCCCCTAATTGAGCCAAATTTAAGGCGTAACTTGGGTAAGTGGTCGACCTAATTCCGTAAATCTGTTAAGGACTGCTACACGTGCATGGATCTCATTCACTTGGCTTTGAAAGCTCCTTGCACTCAGTTTATCGCCCAATAATTTAATGCAATGCATCTTGGTTTCTACCAAACTTCGCCGATGATAGCCTGACCATTTTTTCCATAGTGTCCTGCCTAAACGTTTAACTGTTCGAAGTAATTCATTTCGTTCTAGCGAGCTACTCTTTGTATCTTTCCATGGGTTCGCATTTTTTCTAGGTGGAATCACCGCATGCGCTTGCCGATCTGCAATGACCTGACGGCATTGCTTGGTGTCATAAGCTCCATCGGTATAAACAGAGTCAATCTGCTCA
>NZ_JALGQY010000004.1:0-115960 GCF_022809915.1 Acinetobacter lwoffii
GAGATTCGAACTCACGGAGGACTCACACCCTCGTCGGTTTTCAAGACCGGTGCATTAAACCGCTCTGCCACGCTTCCATGGCCGACATCATATAAACAAAAATCACGCTTGGCAAATATTTTTATGCTTTCACTGCATCAACTGCACAAAATAAAATCAATTATATTAATCTGCTGAATTTTCTGGCTTTTCATAACGAATTGAGTTGATGAACCAAAGTTTCTTGCCGGAGGGGGTCAATACCTCGGCCTCATCATCGACCTGCTTGCCTAATAACGCGCGTGCCATCGGTGAACTGATCGAAATATGCTGCGGATGATGATCATAAATTTCATCTACACCGACAATACGTAAAGTTTTTTGTTCACCTTCTTCATTTTCAATGTCCACCCAGGCACCAAAATAGACCTTGCCCTCTTGCTCCGGGGAAAAATCTATAATTTTCAGCTCTTCGAGGCGCTTGCCGAGATACCTGACCCGTCGATCAATTTTACGCAAAATTTGCTTGTTATATTGGTAGTCTGCATTTTCAGAACGGTCGCCGAGACTAGCGGCCCAGTTTACTTTTTTGGTAATTTCAGGGCGCTCTTCATGCCAGAGATTCTTAAGTTCTGCCACCAATTTATCGTGTCCAGCACGGGTGATTAAGTTGGATTTCATACGTCTTGCTGATCATATTTTCAGTGTTTTAACTTACAAACAGCTTATTTTATTTACCATTTTAACACAATGGCAAAATTCCAAAAAAATTAACCCTATATTTCAATATCTTAAAATTATTTTTAAAAATAATTTGTGTACAAAATTTGACAATCGTTTTTCAGATCATTAATATGCCAGCAACTCCCGGAAATGCTTACTTTTTAATCTATGTAGTTTTTCTACATAATTATCTTTAAATCTCTTGTCATTTTGAATGACGTCATGACTGCCCAACCCTTATTGAATTTATCAAACTGTTAAAATTTCTGGCTTTATTGGCTGTGATTTTTAGGGCATAAATTACTTGTAGCGGAGACAACATGCACAGTAGTTCATCCACTGGGTCGAGGCTTTGCCTAAGATCTGTAATTTCTTCTCTCCCTTTGAAAGTACTTGTACTGAGCACTGCATTTATTCCCCTACACAGTATCAATGCAAGTAAGACCACACTTCAGTTTGATCATGTGGTCAATAGCAATAAGTTGACCGTGGTTGCGGTTGAAAATCCGACTACCGTATTCCAGGATGGACAACATCTGCATGGCTTCGGTTATGATCTGGTTCGTAACTATGCTAACAATCTGAATGTAAAACTCGATTTTAAAATCGTTCCTGATAATCAGACTGCCCTACAGTGGGTTGCTCAGGGTAAAGCCAATCTGGCCATGACGACTACCGATATACGCACCATTGAAAACAAGCGTTTGACGTCGTTCTCGGCCACTTGTGGCGATGAATCAATTCTGTCGAGTAATGGCTTGAATACCAATTTAAATCTGGTGTTTAAATTTGCTACAGATCCTTTGAGCCAGACGGCCAGTGCTTTTGTCTGCAAAGGCAAACAAAGTGGTGCCATCAAGCAGCTTGCTTCATTTTATAATCAGAATGTCGTGAAAGAGGAATCTTGGACCACCATTCAACGTGATTTGAACAACCGTCTGCCGATCTATGAAGCGAGTTTTAAACAGACAGCGCAGCAGTATGACCTGGATTGGCATTTACTGGCGGCCATTGGTTATCAGGAATCTTATCTGAAACCGAATTCAGTTTCTCCGACGGGTGTGCGTGGTTTGATGATGCTGACCAACAGTACAGCAAAAGCCATGGGCGTGAGTAACCGTACCGATCCTACTCAAAGCATTCAGGGTGGTGCCAAGTATTATGATCAAATGCTTAGTCGCTATGAGCATATTCCTTTTCCAGATCGGAACTGGTTTGCACTGGTAGCTTATAATATGGGCCCAGGTGCAGTGAATCAGTTGCAAAAGCGCATTCAGTCGCAAGGCAAGAACCCGAATAACTGGGTGAACTTATATGCCTATCTGGATCAGAATAAAGCCAATAATGGTCGCTACCGTCAAGCGGTACAATATGTGACCCGCATTCGTGCTTATTTGGAACATATCAAGACCACACCACAATTGGTGAATATCTAAGCTAAAACCTTAGCATTAATCAAAATGACATAAAAAAAGCTTACCTCAGGGTAAGCTTTTTTCGTCTTTATTCAGGCTAATGTCTTAGTAGAATTAAGCCGTGGTATTTTCAAGTACTTTCTTGAACAAATCTTTTTGTTCCTGACTTGGTTTTGCAGTCTGAAGTGCCATCAATTGTGACATATCACCCTGTACTTTGATTTTACCTGTCATAAATGCCTGCATCGCAGCAGCCATATCAAACTCTAGGAAAACTTTACGTAGAGTTTCGCCATCCATATTCAGCGTAGTTTTGGCATTTGAAGACAAACCTTTTTTGATTGCCCCACCATCTAAAGATAGTTCAGTATTACCTGTAGTGTCCGCTACAACCAAATTAATCGCAAGGTTCGCCAAAGCTGGTGGCAAATTCAAATCGCCAGCTTGCGCAGTTAGAGTTTCTACAGTTGAAAACCAATCATCAGTTAAAAAAGCAGGCATGATCTTTCCTCAAATTATTTGTTCATTTGTGTCGACTATCCAGACGACATCATGTTGAAGCTATTATGCTTGTGCTTTGTTATATCATGATCATTAGCGCAAAGGCTAACGAATTTTGTACGCGCCGTTCAATTTTTGTAGTTCTATTTTTATTTATGTTTATAAGCAGACATCAACCCGCAGGCTGATGTCTACACGTTCTAAAATTAGTCTGCAGCAAAGCCCAGATTGACCATATTGATCCGGCGGTTCTCGCCTTCCACCGCTTCTTCAGTTGAATCACCGCCTTTGAAGTCGAATTCACGCTGGCTGTCCAGCACTTCAAAATCAAATAATTCACGATCGACCAACTGCGATGGCGAAACATTTTGCAATGCGCCAAAAATGCTGTGCAGACGTTTTGGATGTGCTTTATCCCAATCACGTAACATGTCATTGATAATTGCGCGCTGCAGGTTGTCCTGAGAGCCACATAAATTACATGGAATAATTGGAAATTGACGCATTTCTGCATATTTAATGATGTCTTTTTCTTCCACATAGGCCAGTGGGCGAATCAGAATGTTCTTTTTGTCTGAAGACAACAGTTTTGGTGGCATAGCTTTCAAGCTGCCGCCATGGAACAGGTTCAGGAAGAAAGTCGCCAAGATATCATCACGATGATGGCCTAAAGCAACTTTGGTCGCACCAATTTCCTGCGCAAAACCGTATAAAGAACCACGACGCAAACGCGAACAGACTGCACAGTAGGTTTTACCTTCAGGCGTCAACTTTTTGGTGATGCTGTAGGTATCTTTTTCCAAAATGTAATACGGAATGTTATTTTCTTCTAAATAACGCGGTAATACATCTTCCGGGAAGCCTGGCTGTTTCTGGTCCAGATTCACAGCCACTACATCGAAATTGATCGGTGCGATGCGCTTGAACTGTAGCAGGATATCCAACAGGGTATAACTGTCTTTACCACCAGAAATACACACCATGACCTTATCGCCTTCTTCAATCATCTTGAAGTCACGAATGGCATGTCCGACCTGGCGGCGAAGCTTCTTCAACAAACGGTAGTAGGCTGAGCTTGTTGGCAGTTCAGGTTTGAAATTAAATCCTTGTTCGGACTCAACTGGCGAGTACATAGACGAGATTAACCCATAAAAAAAATACCGCGCAATTTTAGCCGATTCGGACCGCTATCGCATCAAAAGAATTTATTTTCATGAAAATGTCTTATTAGTTTCATTTTCATGTTTTATTTAGATTGATATATTGAACGATTGCATTCATTTTTTAGTCAAGATGCTTATCTTTTGGACTTTTCCACAGTTGTCCACAAAAGCTGTGGATAACTTTGTGGATTGAAACAGACTTGACAACTTGTCCGGCTCAAAAGATAAGGCTTTTCTTTGAATTGATCATTTTTTGATCAATTTAATTATTAATAAAAATCAAATAGTTAACCCTGTCAAGCCTAAGGTTTTAAATTAAATCATATTTTTTTTTCTATCGCTAAAATGTAAAAAATGACTTGCATTTACAAACTCGTTTATAAATGCAGCGCACAAGTCTTTTCATTCCGTAATTTTTTGTTAAACTCTTTATTAAATTTTTCTCGCTTGTGTTTACTTAATATAAACAATGAAAATAAATGTGCATGTTTTGGGGCGTTATGGGATCAGTGGTTTGCTATTGGCAAGCTGTTGTCATTTTGCTTATGCTGGTCAAACGATCTATCAATTACGCGACAGTAATGGCAGTACTTTATTGACTAATAAGAAAAGTCGCTATAATCATCTACAGGTAGAAAAGAAAACCTATTATCCAGACAGCAATATTCACAGTTATAGCAACTGGGGCTCGAGTGAAGCCTCGGTATTGCCTAGCTATAGTAGAAATAAAAATGCCTATGACTCGATCATCCGTCAGGCAGCACAAACCTATGGTGTATCTGAAGGCTTGATTAAAGCTGTGATGCATACCGAATCCGGTTTTAATGTACAGGCACGCTCTCCAGTCGGTGCACAGGGCTTAATGCAACTCATGCCGGCGACTGCCCGTCGTTTTAATGTCAGCAATGCTTATGACCCGCAGCAGAATATTATGGCAGGTGCCAAATATCTGGCCTGGTTATTAAAACGCTTTAATGGCAATACCACCTTGGCACTGGCAGGCTATAATGCTGGTGAAGGTAATGTCGCTAAATATAAGGGCGTACCACCGTTTCGTGAAACTCAGGACTATGTCCGTCGTGTTAGCAGCCGTTATCAGAACCTATATGCTCAAGGTCTAGGTAATCATAGTGCTGCCTATACAGCATCTTCTGATACTGGCCGTGTGATTGCCAGTTCTGACAATTATTCGACTGGAACCACCACAGCTTCCAATATTCAGGCTGCCAAGTATCAGCGTCAGATCATTGCTCAAGCGGATGGCAGTTTCACCGATGCACCGGCAGGCTCTTATGCCACCGCCAATGCGTCAGCATCTGCAAAAATATATTTAAGTGAATAATTCCTAAACAGCTTTGTTTTTAAAGACCTATGTTTTTATTTGTACAAAAAATATCCTGTGTTTTTTGTAGCCAAATGCTATTTTTTCCTTGAATTCTTCTCGATTTCACCGCATATTGATTTCAATGATTTACATTTAATAATCAGATTATTTTTCTGTAATAAGAGGATTTCTCAATGATGCGGATTGGTTTGTTCTTGCTAACCAACCTCGCGGTACTGGTTGTAGCTGGCATTATCTTGTCACTCTTCGGTGTCGGTAGTTACCATGGCGCAGGTGGCTTGAATCTAGGCAACCTGTTGGTCATCTGTTTTGTGTTCGGTATGGTCGGCTCAATGATTTCCCTGTTCATGTCTAAATGGATGGCGAAAAAGACCACGGGTACTGAACTGATTGACCCGAATGCACCTCGTAACCAAGCTGAAGCCTGGTTGCTCCAAGAAGTTGCACAACTTTCTCAGCGTGCAGGCATTAAAATGCCGGAAGTGGGTATTTTCCCCTCTTACCAGTCGAATGCCTTTGCCACCGGCTGGAACAAAAATGATGCTCTCGTTGCGGTATCAACTGGCTTGCTTGAGCGTATGAACAAAGACGAACTTCGTGCAGTATTAGCGCATGAGATTGGTCATGTCGCCAATGGTGACATGGTCACTCTGGCACTAATCCAAGGTGTTGTGAACGCCTTCGTGATGTTCTTCGCACGTGTCGCAGGTGATTTTATTGACCGCAATGTCTTTGGTCGTGAAGAAGGTGAAGCACCGGGTATTGCCTATTTCGTGATTACTATTGTGCTGGATATCGTGTTCGGTATTCTTGCGTCGTCGATTGTGATGTGGTTCTCTCGTCATCGTGAATACCGTGCTGATGAAGCAGGTGCACGTCTGGCAGGTAAACAAGCCATGATTTCAGCATTACTGCGCTTACAGGCAGAATCTGAAATGCCGGATGCCATGCCGAAAGAAATGAAAGCATTTGCGATTTCTGCGGGTAAAGAAGAAGGCTTTAGCCTTGCTGCATTGTTCCAGACGCATCCAAGCATCGAACAGCGTGTCGCTGCTTTGCAACAACTTGATTGTGCTTAAGTAAAACTTTAGTTTTGATTTAAGAAAAGCCTGCAATTGCAGGCTTTTTTTATTGGATTTAATTATTTTTTAGCTAGCCTATCATTGGCTGAACCATTGATATAGCGCCATAGCACCCCACCCGATCGCGAAGACAAATACAATCAGGAATAAAGTACCTAAAATATCGGGGATGTGAATCCAGATCCAGGCCACCACGGGATTGCGCCAGAATGCTGATTGCTGTTGTTTGCGTTCCAGACTTTCATGCAAAAATGGGTGTACCACATGCCGGTCGCTGCTAATCTGATATTCCTCGCGAATATGCAGATGCACGACATCGAGCGCTTTGCGACTGGGCCGAATAAAAATATCAAAGACCGTGCCCGCCACCGGAATAAATCCTACCACAGCATCGATCGCCGCCATCTTCATCACCGGATTGAGTTTGGCACTCGGAACCCCGATCTGTTTGGCCTTATGAATGGCATAACAGGTCAATACAAAACCGGCAATATCTCCCGCAACCGGAATCGTACTCAAAGCAGCATCTGCCCCCACTCCTTGCTTGGTAAATGGAATACGTACTACGGAATCCATTATATTGGCAAACTTGGCCAGATCACGTTCCAGACGTATCACCTCTTGTTGGCTTAGTTTTGGTTTTTGTCCAGACTCAGGCATAGGTTATTCCAGAAATAATGCTGATTTTCATGAGCATAAAGCATTTTTTCTAGGCTGTTGTATCAATCTGTGAATTAAAACAATAATTTGGAAGCCACAAATAAATACAGAATCACACCGGTAGCATCGCAGATGGAAGTCACCAATGGCGCCGAAGCACTGGCAGGATCAAGTTTGAGTTTATTTAAAATAAAAGGCAGACTCATGCCGATCAGGCAGCCCATCAACACAATCCCGAGCATACTGATGGCCAGCACCACAGCGACCATGATATCTCCCCGAATATAACCCAGAATGGATACCGCAATCGCCATAGTGCCGCCTAAGCACAGCGCCACCAGAGATTCGCGACTGATCAAATTAAACCAATCCTTAAATTCGACATCGCCTGTGGCCAAGGCACGCACCATCAAGGTGGCTGATTGCGAACCGGCATTCCCGCCACTACCCACCAAAAGCGGTAAGAAAAATACCAACACGATATGTGCGGCAATGATCTCTTCAAAGTGTGCAATGCCGATTCCCGAGAGCAGACTGCCAAAAACCAGAATGACCAGCCAAAAGACCCGCTTCTGATACAGGGTCAAAATCGGGGCAGTTTTAAGGCTCAATTCAGTCAACGGTGTCACTGCACCCGACTTTAAAATATCTTCAGTGGTTTCGGCTTCGACAATGTCCATAGCATCGTCATAAGTAACAATTCCTAAGAGTTTTTGCTGTGCATCAACTACAGGCAGAGCAATAAAATCATAATAGGCCAAGGCTCGAGCTACAATTTCCTGATCATCTGTTACCTGAGCAGAAATGACGTCACGTTGCATCACCTCGGCAATGCTCAGCTCAGGTAAGGCCTGTATGATCTGCCTTAAGGAAATCACACCGATCAGCCGTTCTTCTGCATCGACAATATAAATCAAATACAGGGTTTCCTGCCCGGCGGCCACCACACGTAAAGCCTGTATCGCTTCATCCATGGTTAAATCGGGTGAGAGCGTCACAAAACTTGAGCTCATCATGGCACCCGCTGTACCTTCCGGATAGATGGCCAGATCTTTGAGTGTCTGCTGGGATTCTTCAGATAATGCGCTCATCAATTGCAGCTGTAGCGGCGGCGAAAACTGCTTATAAATATCGACAAAATCATCAGAGGGCATTGCGTCCAGAATGGGAACAAGTTCTGAAATGGATAAGTACTTTGTCACGTTTAACTGCTGCCCTAGGGGCATAAAGGCATAGACCAAGCTTGATTCATTCAGTTGCCTTAAAATTTGGGCCTGTTGCCGAGCATCTAAACGACTTAAAATGCGCGCCTGATCGGCGACATTCAGCTGACTGAGTAAGCCTACAGCGATGTCGTGATTTTCAGAATGTAATTGTTGTTGGATATGCTGGATTTTCTCTGAAATTGTCGGCATAAGCAGCTCATTATAAAAGTCTGGCATTCAAGAGATGTTTGTCCTGATCCCTGTATCCTAATTTTTCATGTGAATAATTTTAATGATCATGCTGCAATATGACGATATTTTTTGTATAAATCAATTCCTCGATATTTAGCCAGAAAAAAGCCTGCCTGAGTCAGGCTTGTTCACTTTCTAAAGATGGATGCTCTATCACCACTGATTTAGAAACCGTTTTTTTAACCATCAGACCACGGATCAATACATACATAAAGGGAATAAACAGCAGTACCAGGACAGTGGCAAATAGCACCCCACCAAAAACACTACTGCCAATCTCCTGCCGGCTGATTGCACTGACACCGGTGGCAAACATCAAAGGCAGTACGCCCGCTGCAAATGCAATGGAAGTCATGACAATAGGACGCAAGCGTAAGCCCGCAGCCATTATCGCGACCTGAAACGGAGTATGACCTGCCCGCTCTGCTTGTGCAGCAAACTCTACAATCAAAATTGCATTTTTACAGGACAGACCGATAGTCGTCAGCAAGGCGATATGAAAGTAAATATCGTTCGCAAAACCAAACCAGACACAGAACAGAATACTTCCTCCCACGCCCAGAGGAATCGCGGTCAACACCACAGCAGGAATCGTCCAGCTTTCATAGAGTGCCGTTAAACATAAGAAAATAAAGGCAATCGAAATTAGATACAAGAAAATAGCTTGTCCACTGCTGCGTTTTTCTTCTAGGGCAGCTCCACTCCAGGCCAAATTTACTCCATCTTGTTCATCAACTAAAGCTTCGACATCTTGCATGGTTTGACTCGAAAATTGATCTTTGGGAATACCTGCATATACAGGCACGGCGTTATAGCCCATATAACGGTTGATACTATTCGGTCCACCTTGCCAATTCAGCGTAGTGAATTGATTAAACGATAACATTTCGCCTGTGCTATTACGAACATGCCAATGTGCCAAATCTTCAGGTTTAGAACGGAACTCCGCTTCGCCTTGCATGATGACCCGTTTGATTTGTCCACGATCAATAAAGTCGTTGATATAAGTACCACTCCAAGCCGCAGCCAACGTACTATTAAAACTTTGCTGAGGTACGGCATATTTGAGTAAACGTTCTACATCCAGTTTAATATTCAGCTCGGCACTTTCTTTGGGTACATCAAGTTGTAAATATTCAATCGATGATTTTGCTTTGGCACGAGTTTCAATCTCAGAGAAGGATTGCTGTAAAAACTCGCTACCCCGTGAATCTAGATCTTGTAACCAGAAGTCGACCACACGTCCATTACTTGACATAGAAGGTGCCATAAAGAAAATCTGGGCATTGGTATGATTGGCAAAGTGCTTTTGTGCACGATCTACAATAGCAAAGACGGTATCTTCAGGATTTTTACGCGCTGCCCAGTCCTTTAATACGACAAATAGCTGACCACGATAAGGCCCAACCCCAACATTGTTTCCGCTATACCAAATCCCAATGCTTTGAATGCGCTCAGATTCATGTTGCATTAAATAGTCCTGGACTTCACGCCCTACTTTTTCTATCTCAGAACGTGGTGCATTGCCCGGCATCACAATTTGACCCATGACAAAGCCCATATCTTCCGTTGGCATTAGCCCTTCGGGCAAGGTTTTATAAAGCCAGCCAAAGCCTAAAACACATATACTAAATACAGCCAACATCGTCATTTTAGACTGCATGCTACGTGCAGAAAGCTTTTGGTAACGTATGGTGAGCTTATCCATGCCACGATTAAAACGCTGTGCCCATTTTGGTTGATGTGGTTGACGTTTTAGCAGTTGCGCTGCAAATGTAGGGGTGATGATGAGTGCCACCAATAAAGAAAGTAGCATTGCCACGACCAACGTGATGGAAAACTGACGATAGATGACTCCTGTCATACTGCCAAAAAATGCCATGGGAATAAATACAGCAGTTAAGACCAAAGTAATCCCGATCAATGCACCGCTGATTTCCTTCATTGACTTTAAAGCTGCAGCCTGAGCATCCAAATGTTCTTCATGCATCAAACGTTCAATGTTTTCCACGACCACAATGGCATCATCGACCAACAGGCCAATCGCCAAAATCAGGGCAAACAAGGTAAAACTGTTTAAGCTCATTCCCAGTACATACAGCACCGCAAATGTGGCTAAAACTACAATCGGAATCGTGACTGCAGGAATAATAGTAGCGCGCCAGTTTTGCAGGAAGATAAACATCACCAAAACCACCAGTACCATCGCTTCGACCAAAGTTTTCACGACTTGTTCAATTGAACTGGTAATGAATGGGGTTCTGTCCATGGTCATACGCAATTGATAATGTGCAGGCAAATTGGCTTGGGCATTTTTCAACACCGTTTGCATCTGCTCTGAAACCGCAATCGCATTACTCCGTGGCGCCAATTGAATCGATAATGCAGCGGATAAATGACCGTTGGTATAATTTAAATGGTTATAACTTTCTGCCCCCAACTCAACACGTGCGACATCTTTCAAGTACAGGACCGAACCTGAATCTGTTGTCTTCACAATAATTTTTTCAAATTCATGAATACTACTTAAACGTGATCCCGCACTAACCTTGGCATTCATGTATTGATCTTGTGCTGTTGGTAATCCACCAATAGAACCAGATACAAGAGGTGCATTTTGTGCCTCGACTGCATTGCGAATATCACTCGGCATCAGATTAAATTGGCGTAGTTTATGTGGATTGAGCCAAATGCGCATCGCATAGCCTGCGCCATAAAGCTCCACCTCACCCATCCCGTCAATACGGGAAAAACGCGGTTCAACATGCACCATTAAATAGTCAGCAAGCTCTGTAGGTGTCGCCTTCCCTGATTCATCATATAAACTCAGTAATGCAAATTGATCATAACCTTGTTTATAAACAGCCACTCCATTTTGCTGGGTTTCTTCAGGCAATCGACTTAGCACACCATTGACCGCATTTTGCACTTGCAACAGTGCCTGATCGAGATCTACTCCTTGCTCAAACGACAGTGTCAGATTTGCACGTCCCACGCTACTGTTGGACTGAAAGCTTTCCAAACCTTCAATGCCTTTCACCGCTTGTTCTAAAATTTGCGTGACCGATTGCTCAACGGTTTCCGCAGATGCACCACGATACCCCGCAGAAACCCCTAACGCAGGTGCATCCATATTCGGCATATGCTCAATCGGAATTTTTTGCAGTGCAAAAATTCCTAATACCATCATGATAATGGCGATGACGGCTGCAAATTTAGGTCGATAAATAAAAAAGTGTGACAACATGAATAAAAATCCCCATCAGATGCATTCTCACGACACATTCTTGTATGAATAGATGATTTTTATAGCAATTTTCACACCATGCTGAAAACGCAACCAGTCATTGGACGAGTTTTGGCGATAAAAAAATCCCCGTATAAACGGGGATTTTTCAGCTCTAGAGTTTTCCTTTATTTTAAGCACGCGATTTTTTGATGATGAGTCGACGAATTAAAACATACATAAATGGAATAAAAATCAGCACCAGCAATGTTCCAAAAATGACACCACCAAATACACTCACGCCAATTTCCTGACGACTCACCGCACCAGCGCCTGTAGCAAAGACCAGCGGTAAAATCCCTGCGCCAAAGGCCAAAGAAGTCATCAAAATTGGACGTAGACGTAAAGACGCACCTTCTAGTGCGGCTTCTACTACCGATTTACCTTGTTGCTGCACTAATGAAGCAAATTCCACAATCAGAATGGCATTCTTACAGGACAGACCAATGGTAGTCAGCAAGGCAATCTGGAAATAGATATCATTCGGGAAACCAGCCAGATAACTGAAAATAATATTGCCGCCAATCCCGAGTGGAATAGCTGACATCACGGCGGTTGGAATGCTCCAGCTTTCATATAAAGCCGCCAGACAAAGAAAAATAAAACCAATTGAAATCAGATACAGCCAGATCGCCTGATTATTGGACTGTTTTTCCTCGAAAGAAAGACCGCTCCAGACCACATCCACCCCTTCCTGCTCGGCAATTAAAGCTTCCACATCTTGCATGGCCTGGCCGGAACTGCTGTCTTTGGCCCGATCGGCTTCCATTTGCAATGCGGTATACCCCATAAAGCGGTTGACCACTTCAGGACCACCACTCCAGCCCACTTGCGAGAAGTTACTGAAAGGCACCATCTGATTTTGGTCATTTCGTACATGCCACTGTGCCAGATCTTCCGGCTTAGAGCGGAATTCAGCATCACCCTGCATAATCACCCGTTTAATCCGACCACGATCAATAAAGTCATTGATATAACTGCCGCCCCAAGCACTGGATAAAGTACTGTTGATTGCCGATTGAGTCAGGCCGTTGGCCATGGCCTGTTTCTGATCAATATTGACACGTAGTTCTGCTTTGTCAGGATTAGAACGCTTGCCCAGATTTTCAAAGCTTGTATAGTTGCCCGCCCGAGCTTCCAGCGCTTTAAATTGCTGTTCCAGATATTGCCGGCCATTGCCATTGATATCTCGAATCCAGAAATCCAGACCATCGGTTTGTCCCAGACCATTGACTGAAGCTGGCATGGACACATTAATTTGTGCATTGCGATTACTCTGGAAATGCTTCAAAGCCCGTTCACGAATCGATTGTGCAGTATTGTCCTGACCGAAACGCTCATCCCAATGTTTCAACGCTACAAAACCGGTCGCGAGGTTCTGACCAGTTCCAGAGAAATTTCGCCCATAACGGATCATCACCAGATTGACATTAGCTTGTTCCTGATCCAGAAAATACTTACGGACTTCTTCACCGATCTGAATGGTATTTTTCATCGGAGCGCCTTCCTGCAATTTGATTTGCAAGCTTAAGATCCCCTGATCCTCACTCGGTAAGAAACTGGTCGGCAAGGCACGATAGAACAGCGCAAACACACCGATCAATCCGGCAAACAGCAGCAAACAGATTGCCTGACGCTGAATCGTGAGTTTAGACAAATTCAGATAATGATGTTTTAAATGATCCAGTTTCTGATTAAACCAGGACGCCCATTTTGCCGGTTTAGGATTCGGTTTTAGGATAAGCGCGCACAATGCTGGGGTTAGAATCAATGCCACCATTAAAGACAGCGACATGGCCGCAACCAAAGTGATAGAAAACTGGCGATAGATCACGCCAGTCGATCCACCAAAAAAAGCCATTGGAATAAAGACTGCGGTTAAGACCAAAGTAATCCCGATCAGTGCCCCACTAATTTCCTGCATGGATTCCAGGGCAGCGTCTTTGGCGGACAGTTGCTTTTCATGCATCAATCGTTCAACGTTTTCCACCACAACAATCGCATCATCCACCAACAGACCGATCGCCAGAACCAGCGCAAATAAGGTTAAGGTGTTGATACTCATACCCAGTGCATACAGCACCGCCATGGTACCCAAAATCACTACCGGAACAGTCACGGTAGGAATCAAGGTGGCACGCCAGTTCTGCAAGAAAATGAACATCACAATGATGACCAAAATCACGGCTTCGATCAGGGTTTTGACCACTTCTTTAATTGACTCTTGTACAAAAGGCGTATTATCACGTGGATAGGCAATTTTATAGCCTTCAGGCAATTGCTGGGAAATACGGGCAATTTCAGCTTTAATCAGATTAGAGGTGGCAATGGCATTGGCACCTGACGCCAGCGAAATACCCAGACCTGCCGATGGATAACCATTATTGGTACTATAAGACTGATAATTTTCAGCACCCAGTTCTACCCGCGCAATATCTTTCAAATAAATAAAGCTGCCGGCACGATCCGATTTGACAATAATATTCTGGAATTCTTCCACGGTTTTTAGCCGTGAACCCGAAGTAACTTTGGCATTCAGGTATTGCTCGTCTATGGCGGGAAGATCACCAATCGCACCAGCAGCGACCTGAGTATTCTGGGCTTCAATCGCAGCACGCACATCGCTTGGCATCAAGTTATATTGTTTTAATTTTACCGGATTCAGCCAGATCCGCATCGCATATTGTGAACCAAAAACATCAACCTCACCAATGCCTTCAATCCGGGAAATGTCCTGTTCCAGATGGGTCATCAGATAGTCGGAAAGTTCAATATTGTTGCTGCGCCCCGATTCATCATACAGGCTGATCACCATATGGGTATCACCGAGCGATTTAAAAACATTAACGCCTTGGCGTTGTACATCTTCCGGTAATCGGTTTAGTACCCCATTAATCGCATTTTGTACCTGCACCTGTGCGGTATCTGGGTCGGTGCCATTTTCAAAGCTAATACTGACCCGGCTGCGCCCTGAAGAATCACTACTCGAACTGAAATACAGCAGATGATCAATGCCTTTGATTTGCTGTTCCAGCACTTGAGTCACACTTTCTTCCACAGTTTCCGCAGAAGCACCGCTATAAGTTGCTGCCACCGTTATCCTTGGCGGGGCAATGTCCGGATAACGTTCCACTGGCAGGTTCATCACTGCGAACAAGCCGATTGCCATGACAACAATCGCCAGTACCCCAGCAAAGATCGGGCGGTGGATAAAAAATTTAGACAGCATAAGTCCGGGTCACTTTTAATTAAATAGGGGTAAATTGATGCAGAACATAAGCATGCTATATCCAAATATTCAGTGACATAGCACTAGAATGCAAGAATTAAACACATAAAAACTGCGATAAAAACCAATCATGGAGAAATTATGGATAATCCCTCTTGAGCACGTTCTTGAGATTGCTCTTCCCTATTTATTAATAGCATTTTTCCAAACAAAAAACCCTGCAGATGCAGGGTTTTTTGGTGAATCAATTGAGCGAATTAAGCGCTGAACTGGTTCATTGTGTTTTTAGAATCATCACCAGCTTTCAATGCATTGTCACCAGCGAAGATTTCTTTGTGGTCATCACCGATGTCAGAACCAGCCATTGCTTGGTGTTTAACACATGCGATACCGCCGCGGATTTCTTTACGTTGTACGCCAGCAACATAAGCCAACATACCTTCAGTACCGAAGTAACCTTGAGCAAGCTCATGAGTAGAAAGCGCAGCTGTGTGGTAAGTCGGAAGTGTGATCAAGTGATGGAACACACCAGCTTCACGCGCAGCGTCTGCTTGGAATGTACGTACTTTCTCATCAGCTTCAG
This sequence comes from Acinetobacter lwoffii, assembly GCF_022809915.1. GTDB lineage: Bacteria > Pseudomonadota > Gammaproteobacteria > Pseudomonadales > Moraxellaceae > Acinetobacter > Acinetobacter lwoffii_M. The sequence continues at coordinate 15,424 of NZ_JALGQY010000004.1, forward strand.
CAGCCAGTTCAGTTGCATCGTACTCAGCGCTCATTAACTTAGCACGGTCGTAAGCAGAAACGTCTTTACCTTCAGCAACCCAACGGTCATACGCTTGTTGACGGAAGTTTAAAGTCCAGTTGAACGAAGGCGAGTTGTTATAAACAAGTTTCGCATTTGGAACTGTTTCACGTACACGGTTAACCATGTGAGCGATTTCAGCAACGTTAGGCGTCGCAGTTTCGATCCAAAGAAGGTCAGCACCGTTCTGTAAGCTAGTTACACAGTCAAGTACAACGCGGTCAATTTGAGTGCCTTCACGGAACTGGTATAGACCAGAAGCAAGACGTTTAGGACGGTGAAGTTTACCATCACGCTTGATCAGGATTTCGTCTTCTTGCGCTTCTGAAATGTCAATTTCAGTTGTGTCTAAGTAGCTGATGTATTGAGAAGCGATGTCGCCTGGCTCTTTAACCACTGGGATTTTTTGAGTCAAGTCAGCACCTTCAGAGTCAGTACGTGCAACGATGATACCGTCGTCAAGACCCATTTCCAGGAATGCATAACGAAGCGCGTGGATTTTCGCGATGAAGTCTTCGTGTGGAACTGTTACTTTACCAGCTTGGTGACCACATTGTTTCGCGTCAGAAACCTGGTTTTCGATTTGTAGTGCACAAGCACCCGCTTCGATCATTTTCTTAGCAAGTAAGTAAGTCGCTTCTTCGTTACCGAAACCAGCGTCGATGTCCGCAATAATTGGCACAACGTGAGTTTGGAAGTTGTCGATTTGTGAAGTGATTTCAGCTGCTTTAGCAGTGTCGCCCGCTTCTTGTGCTTTTTTAAGTGCACGGAACAAGTCGTTTAATTCTTTCGCATCAGCTTGACGTAAGAAAGTGTAGATTTCTTCGATCAATGCAGGAACAGAAGTTTTTTCGTGCATAGATTGGTCAGGAAGTGGACCGAATTCTGAACGAAGCGCTGCAACCATCCAACCAGAAAGGTAGATGTAGCGACGTTCAGTTGTACCGAAGTATTTTTTGTTCGCAATCATTTTTTGTTGCGCGATGAAACCGTGCCAGCAACCTAGTGATTGAGTGTATTTGCTAGAGTCTGCATCATAAGCAGCCATATCACGACGCATAATTGCCGCTGTATATTTCGCAATGTCTAAACCAGTTTTGAAACGGTTTTGAAGTTGCATACGCGCAGCATCTTCAGGACTGATGTCTGCCCAAGTGTTACCGAATTTCGCTTTTAATTCGCGGATTGCATCAATCGCTGTTTGGTATGTAGTCATGATATATTCCTGTAATAATATTAGGATTTTTCTGCAACGAACCGCTCAAATCACACCCTCAATGACTTGTTCAGATTTTCGACGATCCGTTGGGATAGCTAAAGATTAGTGGGCTTATGAAAATTAATCCAATAGTCTGCAAGAATCTTCAGTATTTATTTAAAAAATGAGTAGATCAAAGTCTTATTACAATCTTGATAGATTAAATTAAGATTATGTTTTATATATATTTATTTAAAAATAAAAATGGATAAAATTTCCACATGTTGCTTAAAAATAATTCATTAGACTTAAGTCTGGATATGGGGTTTATGCCCTTTTATCTTTAAAAAATACTGATCTTTGATGATTTATTCAACTTGATGAATTCTCGATTTAGTGTACTTTTCACTCAAATACTGAACGTAAGAACAGCCTTTCTCATGTTCTTTTAAAGCGAAAAGATGGTTTTCATTTCCCTCTATAAAAAGGCTAAATGATATTCTATTTAACGTGCATCTTTTCTCTTATGTACACTTTGAATAATGGAGCTTAAGCCTGTGTTAATTTTGTAAACTTTATCAGTGAGCACGTGGCTTTTTTTCATCGACGCTTTACACAAGGCCCGGCAATTATGGCATAATCTTCATAATTTCTTGTATTTATTCTCGGTATTTCTTTTATGAATCTGGAGCGGGTCGATCTCAATCTATTAATTTATCTTGATGTACTTCTTCGCGAAAAAAATGTCACACGTGCAGCAGAACAACTGGGCGTTACCCAGCCTGCCATGAGTAACATCTTACGCCGATTACGCAATTTATTTAATGATCCCCTCCTGATTCGTTCTTCTGAAGGCATGACACCCACTGAACGTGCCTTAGAATTGCAGCCCCGCATTCGAGATGCGCTCGCTGATCTGTCGATGATCCTGGAACCACGTACCGAGTTCCGTCCATATACCTCAAATCGTGTCTTCCGGATCATGACCTCGGATTATGCAGAAGCCACGCTGGTTCCACGTCTGGTTAAAGCCCTACGTTCAGAAGCACCGAACGTGGTATTAGACTTCCTGACGCCAAGTGACGTGTCATATCGTGACATGGAACAAGGCAAGGTCGATCTGGCAATCAACCGTTTTAATGAAATCCCGCAAAGTTTTCATCAGGTTTTGGTCTGGCGTGACAGCTTTTCTTGCCTTTTAAATAACAAGCATCCTGCCGCAAGCAACTTAAACCTTAAAAGTTACCTGGATGCACAGCATATCTGGGTTTCCAAAACCGGTATGGGTGTTGGCTTCGGGGTAAATCCTGAAAAACAGGCCGGTTTAGGCTGGATCGATCAGGCTTTAGAACGTATTGGCCAGAAACGTAAAATCTCAGTCTTTACCCGTCACTACCAGATGCCGGGGTTATTGGCTGCCAATGTCGATCTGGTCGCAACACTGCCTTCACGCATTGCACGTTTGCAAGCCAAGAATCACAATTTAATTCTCAAAGATCCGCCGTTTTATATTCCTGAATTTGAATTGAAAATGGCATGGTGTCCTTTATTGCATCATCATCCGGCGCATCGCTGGTTACGTCAGCTGATTTTATATGTCGCCCGCCAGATGATTGAAGAAGAAAACCGTGAATTCCTGAGCAATAATTCTCAATTTTCACATTATTAAACTCAAAATCTTCTAAATTCTTATTTTTTAAGATTATACTTCGAAGACTTGAGATGTCATTGTTACACCTCAAGTCTTTTTTTGTGTTAAAAATATCCCAAGATACTATTCATCCACAGGTGGATTTGTGAGCCTCTTACAAAATATCGTGATTATCTTAATACTCATCACGGGGGCCGGTTTTTTATCTTTAACTGAAATCGCCCTCGCTGGTGCCCGTAAAGTCAAACTCAAAATTCTGGCTGAGTCGGGTGATCATCGCGCTCAAAAAGTTTTAGATCTACAAGAAAATTCTGCAGACTTCTTTGCAGCCTCCCAAATTGGTTTAAATGCAGTTGCCATTCTTGGTGGTATTTTAGGTGAAGGTGCCTTCCGTCCTTATATTTATAATTTTGTTTCCCGCTTTTACCAAGGACCTTGGGCTGACAATATCAGCTTTGCGCTTTCCTTTACGGTCGTCACTTCATTATTTATTTTATTTGCAGACCTGATGCCGAAACGTCTGGCCATGATTGCGCCAGAAAAGATCGCAGTCTCAGTCATCGAGCCAATTCAGATTTTCATTAAAGTCTGCAAACCTTTGGCTTGGTTTATCAATGCGATTGCCAACATGCTGTTCCGTCTGTTTAAAGTAAATACTATTCGTGATGACAATATTACTTTTGATGATATTTCTGCAGTGATGGATGCCGGTGCACAGGCAGGCGTGCTCCAGAAACAGGAACACCATTTCATTGAAAACGTATTCGAGCTGGAAGAACGTAACGTGCCTTCGAGTATGACCACACGTGAAAATGTGGTGTTCTTCACCTTGAATGAACCGGAAGAAAGTATTCGGCAAAAGCTGGCAGAATATCCCTACTCCAAGTTTCTGGTATGTAGCAATGACATTGACAGTGTGATTGGCTATGTCGATGCCAAAGACATTCTGGTGCGTATTCTGAACAACCAGTCGCTGCTGCAGCTTAATGAAAATACCATCCGTAATGTGTTGACCATTCCTGACACTTTGACCTTATCGGAAGTTCTGGACCGTTTCCGCTCTACCAAGGAAAAGTTTGCCGTCGTCATTAATGAATATGCGCTGGTAGTTGGAGTGATTACCCTATCCGATATTATGATTACCGTGATGGGCGACTGGGTGACGCCTATTGAAGCCGATCAGCAAATTATTAAACGTGACAATAATTCCTGGCTGATTGAAGGCAGTACACCGATTGAAGACATCAAGCATGCGCTTGAAATTGATGAAATGCCTGATGATGAAAACTATGAAACCATTGCTGGCTTCATGATGTATAAATTACGCAAGATTCCACGTCCTGCAGATGCAGTGATATTTGGTGCTTATAAGTTTGAAGTGGTGGATGTCGATCATTTTAAAATTGACCAGTTACTGGTGACCCGCTTAATCGAAACCAATTCAGTTATTCAAGAAGAATCAGATTAATCTGGTTCTTCTTTTTATTCCTCTATTTCAAAAATTATTCTAATAAAAAAATCATAAGGTGAGTGATGAATATTTCTGCATTATTGGCATGTCTGTTTTTTTATTCAGCCCTGTATTTGTTTTACTTCATTCTTGCCAAACAACAGAATCCCCTGCTTTTACTGGCAGCCATCATTCTAATGGTTTTAACGGTGTTCATTATTCCCTACCCGCATGAACGTCGTCGTCGAGGTTTCGACTCGACCTTGAGGTTTGGAGAATATTTTTATTGGCCCTTGATCACCTGGTGGCGTTTATTTATCTTGCCCATCAGCTGGCTGATTGCGCTGATGTATCGCGATTAAAAAAAGCACCCAAAGGTGCTTTCGTTTAGATCTGGTTATAGCTTAGATTTTTGCTAATAAAGCTTCTAGAACGGCTTGATAGTGAATCTGGATATCATCTTCTAAAATTTTGTAGGCATTATCGAATTGCACCATTGGCCAGCCTTCTTTCCAGAATGGGAAAATATTGTGCAGGTCATGGGTGACAATCGCATCTTCACGCACAATTGCTTGGGCAATTTGTGACAGCACTTGCGCAGTTTCAGCGCCATCAATCGCCATATAATCAATTCCGCGCGCTTTTAAAATACGAATTCGGTCTTTTTTATAACGGATTTTTTTGATTTGTGCTGCATTCAGACCCAAAGCCAAAGATACGGCTTCGACAAATTTGTCTTCAAATGACTGATTCAATGCTACTAAGGCTGCTTTATGCGCTTCCTGACGACCAGCTTTACCACCCTGACGAATTGCTGCTTGCGCCTCAGTATTTAGCTCATCCTTTTTCATACTTTGCAGGATGTCTAAAATTTCGATGTCGCTTAACGCCTGAGGAGATTGATCAGTCATAAACTGTCCTTAAAAAAATAAATCTTGAATCGGCTATTTTCGCATAATTCGTCGCTAAAAAACTAAAATCTTCATGATTAAAACAGTGCTACGTTCTGAAACTGCATTTCTTCTGCGATTTTGCGCAAAATCGACTATAGTGCTTCATCTATATATTAAATTAATCTCTGGATGATGCCCACTACGCAAGTGACTTTGTTGCTACAGCAACTTAAGCGCCAATATCCGACTGCATTTAAAGGAAATTACCTGTTTTTCAGTCAGATTAAAATCCGTGGAATCTGGGGTAAAGCCAAGCTTTTAATTCCTTGGGCCTTGGCCGCCATGATTTTTGTTCCCATCAGTTTGATGTTAGGAGATTTCGTACAGCAATCTTTTGTGCAAATCAGCGAATTTCAGGCGCAGAGTTATGCCATGTTGGCCATTCTACTGTTCCTGATGTTGAGTCTCACCTTGATTCTGTACCAGATTCAGCATTCTTCTTATTCGCTGTATCATTTATTACGGCATACCCCGATCAAGATGGCTATTGTGATTCTGATGCAAGCCTTAAATCTGGTCTTTATACAAAGCAGTTTGCTGATGTGGAGCTTATTCTTCTTTGGCGTGAGCTTTGGTTTTGTGCGCTTTTATCGAGAAAATTTATTCAAGGAAAATAGTAAAAATACTGAGCACTATCAGCTACAACAATTACGTAAAATCTGTTTTTGGGCTTATAAACAAACCTGCCTGATCCGACTAAAATTACGTTTTTATTCAAGCCATGATCCTCGGTATGCCGAACTAAAACAGCAATTAAATCACTATGCCGGGTTATATACGCGGCTGCTGAAATATGAGCATCAATATTGTAAAACGATCAAGCATCTAGATGTCGACAGCTATCTGGATGAAAATTCATAGTTCTCTCTATCCTTTTTCATTGGCCATCTTAAAGATCTGCAAATATTGACTTTTAAAAAACGTTGATTTGCTGGTTTTTAGAATAGAAGCTACGGAATTGCTTGAAAAGAAAGCAATCATTTAGAAATTTGCTTGCCAAGCTTTATTTCGTCCTCTATTATTGCGCACATGCCCGAGTGGTGAAATCGGTAGACACAGGGGATTTAAAATCCCCCGCCCACAAAGCGTGCCAGTTCGAGTCTGGCCTCGGGCACCATTTTAATATTTATTAAAATGGTGCAATAAAAAATCCAGCATTAGGCTGGTTTTTTTGTGCCTGCATTTTATTCTTTTAACGCGAAATCCCCATGTCAGAATTAAAACACTTCGATCTCGCTACATTACAATTACGTCATCCAGACGCTTTTTTCCTGAAGCTGCGTTATAGCCGCTTCAAATTTAATGCCCTGCAAAATATCCAGTTTGTTATCGCGATTAATTTACTGTCTCTTCTGGTCTGTATAGCCTGTAGTATCAGCTCAGTATTTCTGGAATATTATTTTTTTAAAAATGCCACGATTGCCTTTAATGTCACCTTAATTGTGCTGATGGCACTACTATATCCCTATATTTGGTATGCACAATATCAGGCGCAATTCAGCTCCAAAGCCTATAGTCAGCGTTTGCAAAGCTGCCTCTATCTGCAAATTCCAATTTTTCTGTGCTTATTGTTCAACCTTTATCTGATTCATTCAGATGTACTGGTCATCATCAGTATGATCATTTTAGCGCTTTCCTCTTTTGGCGCAGTGACCTTGGAACCTTTATTTAAAAGTTCCTGTAGCGTAATTGATCAGATCAGGTTGCAGAAACTCCGGCAACTGGCTTTTTGGGCTTATCAACAGTCCAGATCCAAAACACCACAACAGATTCAGGGTCAGTCAAATCTGCAGGCTTATTACCAAAATCTTTATCAGCAATGTATGAATGAAGAGCAACTATTATTAGGCTCGATTCGCTTTAATAACTTTAAAGATTATTTCAACAGACATTAAAAAACCCTGCAGCTGCAGGGTTTTTTTATGCATCACCATTCACGGTTGGTAATCAGTTCTTCCATTTCAATCTCGAACAGGCCGTGCTCTTGCACCACCATCATCATGGCTTCGGCAATATAATCCGCGGCAGTATCATCCAGAGACGAATCCAGATCTTCGAACTGAGATTTCATGATATTGATATCAGCCACAGTCAGATTGGCAAGCTGGTAAATTTCTTGATCTGACAAACCTGATTTAGCGACTTTTTGGGCAAAACGTTCGATGTGCTGCTTGATTTCAGCAACCAGAATATCGGGATAATACTCATCATCGAACATGGGGAGAAGTAAATCTGCAAACATTACAGGCACTCTAAAGGATGACTATCTAATCTAAGCGTGCCTATATAGCATATTGTTGCTTAAAAGCCAAACAACATTGCCAATGTAGGGATTTCCCAGCCTCGATTTTTAAACCATTTGCATAGCTTGCCAGACTTTAATCGCATCGGCTGTGACTTTAACATCATGTGCCCGTACCATACATGCACCCTGCTGAATACTCAACAAATGCGCTGTTGCTGAACCCACTGCACGCTCTTGTGGTTCTGCCCCATCCAAAACTGCTCCGATAAAGCGTTTACGTGATAAAGCAGACAAAATCGGATAGCCCATTTCTGTCAATTTATAAAACTCTTGCAACAGCTTTAAATTTTGCTGGGCATTTTTAGCGAAACCAAAACCTGGATCAATCATGATATTTTCCGCTTTTACTCCAACATCTAAAGCATCCTGAACACGTTGGGATAACTCGCGTATCACATCTTTAGTGACATCCTCATATTGATCCAGATTGTTCATGGTGGTCGGCTCACCGCGCATATGCATGATGATCACTGGAATATTGAGTTCTGCTGCGGTCTGCAATGCATTCGGCCGAGTCAAAGCACGGACATCATTCCAGATATGCGCTCCCGCCTCTACCGCTGCGCGTATGACTTCAGGTTGCGACGTATCAATCGAGAGAATGACCTTATGTTTAGCCAGTTCTTCCACCACAGGCACTACGCGGCGAATTTCTTCTTCCACTTCTACCACTGCGGCACCTGGACGGGTCGATTCACCGCCAATATCTATTACGGTTGCTCCTTCGGCCATCATTTCCAGTGCGCGGGCGACTGCATCTTCTTTTTGATTATGCCGACCACCATCACTAAAAGAGTCTGGGGTGACATTAAGAATCCCCATCACATGCGGCTGGGATAAGTCCAATTTTAAATCACCAAATGTCCATACATGTGGTAACAAAGGCATCAGCTGCATGATTCAATACTCACTCAAAATAACCCCGATATTGTCTTATGGATCGCCGAATAAAGCAAAGCTGAATAAGACTAGGACCTAGATTTCGAAGTAATTGTTTCGGGAATATTTCATCAGTTTAGATTGTAATAATACTTTCGTATATGCCCATTCACTTTCTAAAATACTATAGATGTAGCTATCTCGAATAGTCTGTCTATCTTTACGCAGCATATGACACCTAATAATGCCATCTCGTTTGGCACCTAATGCCTCAATCGCTTTCTGGCTAGGAAGATTCAAGTGATCAGTCCGAAAGCCGACGACCTGAGCATTTAAATTTTCAAAAGCATGTCTTAACAAAAGATATTTACAAACGCGATTCACATAAGTTCTGTGATAGCGCTTGGCATACCAGGTATAACCAATTTCAAAACGTGGAATTTCTGCCTTAATATTATGATAACTGGTGGTTCCAATTGCTTGGCCGGAGTTTAAATCGATCACAGCAAAAGCCATCCTTTCACCTTGAGCTTGCTGTTCAAAGGCCTGCGAAAAATATTTTTTTAAGTTATGCAGATAAGGCACTGAGTTATATAAAATCTCGCCTAAATTTTCTTCAGCGCATGCGATGGCTAAATCAGAAAAATGTTCCCAGCTCAACGGTTCAAGACGAAGCTGGTAAACACTGGATTCCAGCACAGATATATTCATTTTTGTTTTTCTTATTCATTTTTAATAGCTCAATATAACATTCAAAAAGATATGACAAAAATGACAAGCATAAAAAAACCACCCGAAGGTGGTTTTTTTATTGAACTTAGTTCGCTGGCAATGGCGGAGGAGTCAACGGACCATCATCTGGGGTTACATCAATCACAGGATTTTCCGCAACATAGACTTTTGGTGGCTGAGGCTCACGACCTTCCATGATGTCACGAATTTGATCACGATCAATGGTTTCCCATTCCATCAAGGCTTTCACCATCGCATGGGCAATATCTTTTTTGCTTTCCAAGATATCGCGTGCGATTTTATATTGCTCATCTAGAATTCGACGAATTTCACGATCGACTTCTAGTTGTGTGGTTTCCGAAATACTGCGGCTACCAATACTGCCCATGAAAGATTGCTGTGCATCTTCTTCATAGACCATGACACCGAGTTTGTCCGACATACCATATTTGGTCACCATCGCACGTGCCATTTTGGTTGCACGTTCGAAGTCATTTGAAGCGCCGGTCGACATCTGGTTAATGAAGACTTCTTCAGCAATACGGCCACCAAACAAAATCGAAAGTTCATTCAACATTTTGTCTTTGTAATGGCTGGTCTGGTCAAATTCAGGCAGCTGCCAGGTAACACCTAAAGCCCAGCCACGTGGCATGATTGTCACCTTATGCACAGGATCTGTACCTGGCAAGCTTTCAGCAACAATCGCATGCCCTGCTTCATGATAAGCCGTCGCACGACGCTCTTCATCACGAAGTACCATCGATTTACGCTCAGGACCCATATATAGCTTGTCTTTTGCATCTTCAAAGTCATGCATATCGACGGTGTTTTTGTTACGACGTGCAGCAAATAAAGCAGCTTCATTCACCAGGTTTGCTAATTGCGCACCCGAGAAGCCCGGTGTACCACGTGCAAGAACTTTAACATCCACACCTGTCACTGAAGGCAATTTTTTCAAATGTACATTCAGGATTTGTTCACGACCTTTAATGTCTGGCAAACCAACCACAACTTGACGGTCAAAACGGCCTGGACGAAGAAGTGCTTTATCCAGTACATCTGCACGGTTGGTTGCAGCAATCACGATAATGCCTTCATTACCCTCAAAGCCGTCCATTTCAACCAGCATCTGGTTCAGTGTCTGTTCACGTTCATCGTGACCACCACCAGTACCTGAACCACGATGACGACCGACTGCATCAATCTCATCAATAAAGATGATACATGGCGCATGACGTTTCGCCTGTTCGAACATGTCACGAACACGGGATGCACCGACACCGACAAACATCTCAACGAAGTCAGAACCTGAAATACTAAAGAATGGAACTTTCGCTTCACCGGCAATGGCTTTGGCAAGTAGGGTTTTACCCGTACCTGGAGGACCGACCATTAACACACCGCGTGGAATACTCGCACCCAGACGTTTAAATTTGGTTGGATCTTTCAGGAAATCTACGATTTCAACGACTTCTTGCTTGGCTTCGTCACAACCAGCAACATCAGTGAAAGTGACTTTAATCTGGTCTTCAGACAGCATTTTGGCTTTAGATTTACCAAAACTCATTGGGCCGTTTTTACCACCTGCACCGCCACCCATGTTGCGCATAAAGAACATGAATAACAAAATGATTAAAAGTACAGGGAAACTTGCAATAAGCAACTGCATGAGCAAGCCTTGACGTTGTGGTGCTTCACCTTCAACCACAACATTATTTTTAATCAGGCTTGGCATCAGTTCAGGATCCTGAACTGCCGGACGGATACTTTCAAACTCTGAACCGTTCGATTTTTCGCCACGGATTCTTTCGCCGTCAATCACAACTTGTTTAATTTGGCCAGCATTGACCGCGGCAACAAACTCTGAGTAGTTCATTGTAGTCGGTTGATTGCGGTCACTGACGTTGCTGAAGATTAACACCAGCACACCCAGTATCACGAGCCACAATACGGCATTCTTAAAAAGATCGCTCAAAGCTTTATTCCCATTCCAATCTAATTTGATCATGCCCTGTTCAGGGTGACCTTAATACTTAAGCTGTAAATCAACTTACAATTATCTGAAAACGTACAAAATGCACAATTTTTAACGACTTGGCAAGTAGACTTATTTTAAAGCCTTCTTACGTCCCTGTCCGATCAGGAAAACTTCCTTGGAGCGAGCACGTGATGCCAAAGGTTTAGATGTTTTCAGAACATCAAAACTATCAACCACTTGCTTACGGAATTCGTCAAAACCTGAACCTTGGAAAACTTTTACCACAAATTGACCTTTAGGGCCTAGCACCTTGTTGGCAAAATCCAGTGCAAGTTCACACAAGTAAATCTGACGCGGTTGATCTACAGCCTTATTACCTGATGTATTGGGGGCCATATCTGAAATTACAACGTCTACAGTACGACCATCTAAAATTTCTAACAATTGCTGGAAGACTTCTTCTTCGCGAAAGTCACCTTGCAAGAAAGTCACATCAGGTAATGCATCCATTGGTAAAATGTCAGATGCAATCAATAAACCTTTGTCGCCGACCAACTTACCGGCGATTTGTGACCAACTCCCGGGAGCTGCACCCAAGTCGACCACGGTCATGCCGGGTTTGATGATTTTGTACTTTTCTTGCATCTCTAAGAGCTTATATGCTGCACGCGCACGATAGCCGTCCTTTTGTGCCTTTTTCACATAAGGATCGTCTAAATGCTCTCTCATCCAATCACGACTACTTTTAGATAACTTTTGGTTGGTAATGCGTGTAGCCATAACTCTCTAAATAAAAAAACGTCTAATTATTAATTGTACGTGAAAAAGACATATTTTGCAGTATACATGTGTATCTAAATCTAGGAGTTTTGCTCGTTATGAAGAGATATTGGAAATGATTATTTCCTGATAATTTAAAGCGTTTGTTTTTTGCTTTTGCTATACTAAGCCGTTTTAAAATTCAGGTTATCTCTCATGGCGTCTTTATCTATTCAGGAACGTAAGCGTTTACGTCAAATCGGACATGCTTTAAACCCGGTCGTTATGCTGGGTGACAAAGGCCTGACTGAAAATGTCATCGAAGAATTGGCGCGTGCTTTAAACGATCACGAACTAATTAAAGTGAAAATCGTAGCTGAAGATCGTGAAGCGCGTGCAGCACTGATTGCTGAAATTTCAGAAGCGACTGGTGCTGAAGTGGTTCAAACTATTGGTAAAATTGCACTGCTTTACAAGAAAGCTGCGAAACAAAACCAAAAATTGTCCAACCTTGTCCGTTTCGCTCATTTGTCTAACTAAGTACAGGACTTATGGCAAGTTACGAGCTTAGCGCATTTGATCGCCGTTTTCAGGCCATCTCTCTGGTTGCCGCCATCGAACAGCAAGGCCCATACAATTTAAATGTGGGCTTCTGGATCCGTGATCCCAATCAGTACATCTTGTGGCCCGACATGGTGACGGCACATCCCCGTCAGGATTTCCTGTGGGAACAGACTTGCTTTGAAATTTTTATTGGGGTTCAGGGCGAAGATTTTTATCGTGAGATTAATCTTTCCCCTTCTCAGGCCTGGCAGGCTTATCAATTCGAAGAATACCGTTATCCTGAAGATATGCCACCGCAAGCTGCGGATGATATTGAGCTGAATCAGCTCAAACGTACGCATTATGGTCTTAATGTCAGTGTGGATCTGACTGATTTTATGGCAGCACATAAACTGAAATGGGAAAACTTGTTTCTGGGTTTATCTGCTGTTTTAAAAACCTCGCAAGGTGAGCAGTTCTATGCCATGCAGCATAGTAGTCCTCAGGCAGATTTTCATAATAAACGTGACTGGTTGCATGTGTTTTAAATAGATTGACGCTGTGCATCAGCTATTTAAAGTGTAACAGGCGAATAAAACGTGAGACTTTAAGTCTCACGTTTTTGTTTATCGCTCAACAATGACTGATCCCCTATGTAATTATTTTAGATTTTTTATCGTTTTCAACGTTCATATTTTAATGATGCAGATGATGCTGTTCCTGAATAGATTTCACAGCAGCATAAAGAATAAAAGCAAAAGTAATGATCATCAAAAGAATGGTCCCAAACACCAGTCCCAGTACTCCCAGACATAATACGATTACACCCAGATAAAGTATGCGCCCCAATCCGCTTTCCAGATTCAGTAGCATGATCAATATCAGTAAAATAAGTACACCTACAAAATGCTGTTGCATCGTGACCCCCTTTAATTGTTATTGTGAGTCCGTTTTGCTGCATAAAGACAAAGGAGAACATTGATTGTTCTCCTTTTTAAATAGCGGCCTTTCAGCGCAGCCTAACTTTTCAGCTCAGGACTTTTGTCTGAGCTCTCTGTTTTCACCACGGGTTTGACTTTTTTCAGTACTTCAATGGTACTGTCCTTAGAACGTTTAAAAGTATCGGTCAGATGTTCCTTATGCTTGGTCGAAATCTGACTGACATCCTCTTTCAACTCTTTACCCAGATTAGATAAGTCTTCGACGACAGCGTTGAATTCTGTCTTGATAAAGCTTTTCAGTTCAGTTAATTCTTTCTGCGAACCGAAAATCTGCTCCTTCAAAGTATCAATACGCTGTAACACCTCCTGCTTAAATTGACGCAATTGTTCCTGCACAGTATCGCTTAACTGTTTGGCTTCAACTTCAAGCTTTTCCTTACTTTCCTCGATGGTTTCAATTGCCTGATCTTTAGCCTCGACTGCTACTTTTTCAAGCTTCTCGGCAGTTTCAGTGACCACGCTCGGAGTGATTTTTTTAGATGTAGTAGATTTAAGTGCTGTAGCCATTTGTCTTGTTCCTATTGTTATATCGACTAAGCTATATTAGTAGATTTGATAAAAATTAAGATTTGATTTGTCTGACAATTATTAATTGCTTACATTTTTTCACATTGCCTACAAAACAGACTTCCATGCAAAAAGCAAGCCATTTATCTCATACTTTCGCTGCAAAGCCGTTGGACTTTAAGGGTCGTTCTGCGTATAATGCCGTGTTAAGTTCAAGCGAGCAGACATAGGAGGGTAGGTTTAAAAATTAGCCTTCCTTTTTTTTCGTCTTCTCGCTTTTTTACAGCCTAAATTTCAGGAGCTTTGGTTTGAGCACCCCAGCAATTTTAGCCCTTGCCGACGGAACTATCTTTAAAGGTACTTCGATTGGCGCATCGGGTAGTACGACTGGTGAAGTCGTTTTCAACACTGCCATGACTGGCTATCAAGAAATTTTGACTGACCCGAGTTATGCACAGCAACTTGTGACACTGACTTACCCACATATCGGTAACACAGGCTGTAATGAAGAAGACGCTGAATCAGGTCGTATTCATAAGGTTTGGGCGAACGGATTGATCATTCGTGACCTGCCTTTACTGCACAGTAACTTCCGTTCAACCCAATCATTAGCTGAATATTTGGTACAACACAATGTTGTGGCAATTGCGGATATCGACACGCGTAAATTGACACGTATCTTACGTGATAAAGGTGCGCAAAATGGCTGTATCCTTGCTGGCGAAAATATCACTGAAGCTGAAGCGCTTGAAAAAGCACGTGCATTTGGTGGTTTAAACGGTTTAGACCTGGCAAAAGAATGTTGCGACCCTGAAGGTTTTGAATGGACTGAAGGCTCTTGGACATTAGGCAAAGGTTTCTCTCAACCAGAAGCTAAATTCCATGTTGTTGCATACGATTACGGTGTCAAAACCAACATCTTACGTATGCTCGCAGACCGCGGTTGTAAACTGACTGTTGTGCCGGCGCAAACTCCTGCTGCTGATGTACTTGCACTGAATCCAGATGGCGTGTTCCTTTCGAACGGTCCTGGTGATCCGGCTGCATGTGACTACGCAATTGAAGCTGTAAAAACAATTGTAGAAACCACTGAAATTCCAGTATTTGGTATCTGCCTGGGTCACCAGATCCTTGCGCTTGCAAGTGGTGCTAAAACCTTAAAAATGCCTCACGGCCACCACGGTGCCAACCATCCTGTACAAAACATTGAAACTGGTACAGTGATGATTACTTCTCAAAACCATGGCTTCGCAGTCGATGAAAGCAATCTGCCTGATGTGTTGCGTGTAACGCATCGCTCACTGTTTGATGGCACCAACCAAGGTATCCATCGTACAGACAAACCTGCGTTCAGCTTCCAGGGTCACCCTGAAGCAAGCCCGGGTCCACATGACTGCGCACCATTGTTCGATCATTTCATCGAACTTATCGAAGCATCTAAGAAGTAATTAAGGAAGCATCATGGCTAAACGTACTGACATTAAAAGCATCTTGATTATTGGTGCTGGTCCGATTGTCATCGGTCAAGCATGTGAGTTTGACTACTCAGGTGCTCAAGCATGTAAAGCCCTTCGTGAAGAAGGCTACCGCGTTATTTTGGTCAACTCGAACCCAGCGACCATCATGACCGACCCAACCATGGCAGATGCAACTTATATTGAGCCAATTACTTGGCAAACTGTTGCAGCAATTATTGAGAAAGAACGCCCAGACGCTGTTCTTCCGACCATGGGTGGTCAAACTGCATTGAACTGTGCCCTTGCCCTCGATGAGCACGGCATTTTAGAAAAATTCAATGTTGAATTAATCGGTGCAACCAAAGAAGCGATTGAAAAAGCTGAAGACCGCAAACTGTTTGACCAGGCAATGCGTAAAATTGGTCTTGAATGTCCAAAAGCTGACGTTGCTGAGTCAATGGAACATGCTTTAGAAATTCAAGCACGTTTCGGCTTCCCAGTGATTATCCGTCCATCATTCACCATGGGTGGTTCTGGTGGCGGTATCGCTTACAACAAAGAAGAATTCATCGAAATTTGTGAACGCGGTTTCGATCTTTCTCCGACTAAACAATTATTGATCGATGAATCTTTAATTGGTTGGAAAGAGTACGAGATGGAAGTTGTTCGTGACAAAAACGACAACTGTATCATCGTATGTACGATTGAAAACTTTGACCCAATGGGCGTACACACTGGTGACTCAATCACTGTTGCTCCTGCGCAAACATTGACAGACAAAGAATTCCAACTTCTACGTAACGCATCTTTAGCTGTACTACGTGAAATTGGCGTAGAAACAGGTGGTTCTAACGTACAGTTCGGTATTTGTCCAAATACTGGTCGTATGGTTGTGATCGAGATGAACCCACGTGTATCACGTTCATCTGCCCTTGCCTCTAAAGCAACTGGTTTCCCAATTGCAAAAATCGCTGCGAAATTAGCGGTTGGTTACACGCTTGATGAGTTGAAAAACGACATCACTGGCGGTACAACACCTGCATCGTTTGAACCTGCAATTGACTACGTTGTAACCAAGATTCCTCGTTTTAACTTCGAGAAATTCCCACAAGCTGATGCGACTTTAACCACACAGATGAAATCTGTCGGTGAAGTGATGGCGATTGGTCGTAACTTCCAAGAATCTGTACAAAAAGCCCTTCGTGGTCTTGAAGTTGGCGCTTCTGGTTTTGACGAAAAAATTGAAGTGGGTGCTGAAGGCGCGCGCGACAAAATCTTGCAAGAACTTAAAGTGCCAGGTCCAGAGCGTATTTGGTACGTGGGCGACGCATTCCGTCACGGCTTTACTTTAGACGAAGTATTCGCTGCAACGAACATTGACCGCTGGTTCTTGATTCAAATCGAAGACATCATTAAAACTGAAAACCAAATCAAAACTTTAGGTTTTGGTGATTTAAATGCGGAGAATATCCGTAGCTTTAAACGTAAAGGTTTATCAGATCTTCGCATTGCAGACTTGATGGGTATTTCACAAAAGCAATTCCGTAAACATCGTTGGAACCTGGGCGTAACTCCAGTTTACAAACGTGTCGATACATGTGCTGCAGAATTCGAATCTGATACAGCTTACATGTACTCAACTTACGATGAAGAATGTGAAGCAAATCCATCGAACAAAGACAAGATCATGGTGATCGGCGGTGGCCCTAACCGTATCGGTCAAGGTATCGAGTTCGATTACTGCTGTGTACACGCTGCCCTTGCGATGCGTGAAGACGGTTACGAAACCATTATGGTGAACTGTAACCCTGAAACAGTTTCAACGGATTACGACACATCAGATCGTTTGTACTTCGAACCAATCACTTTAGAAGACGTTTTAGAAATCGTACGTATCGAGAAGCCGAAAGGCATTATCGTTCAGTACGGTGGTCAAACACCTTTGAAATTGGCTCGTGCTTTAGAAGAAGCTGGTGCACCAATTATCGGTACATCGCCTGACGCGATTGACCGTGCAGAAGACCGCGAACGTTTCCAACAAATGATTCAACGTCTACAACTTCGTCAACCAAACAACAGCATCGTAAAATCTGCTGAAGAAGGTATGGCTGAAGCGTCTAAAGTAGGCTATCCATTAGTGGTACGTCCTTCTTACGTACTTGGTGGTCGTGCGATGGAAATCGTATACAACGACGAAGAGCTTAAACGCTACCTACGTGATGCAGTTCAAGCATCAAACGAAGCCCCTGTTCTGCTTGACCGTTTCTTAGATGATGCGATCGAAGTTGACGTAGACTGCGTATCTGACGGTAAAGACGTGGTAATCGGCGGCATCATGCAGCACATCGAACAAGCAGGGATTCACTCAGGTGACTCAGCTTGTTCAATTCCTCCTTATTCTCTATCTAAAGAGATTCAGGACGAAATGCGCCGTCAAACCGTTGCAATGGCAAAAGAGCTTGGCGTAATCGGTTTAATGAACGTTCAGTTTGCGGTTAAAGGTGAAGACGTTTACATTCTGGAAGTGAACCCACGTGCGTCTCGTACTGTGCCATTCGTTTCTAAGTGTATCGGTGAATCTTTAGCGAAAGTTGCTGCACGTTGTATGGCGGGTCAATCTCTTGAGTCTCAAGGCTTTACATCAGAGATTATTCCTGAGCACTTCTCTGTCAAAGAAGCCGTGTTCCCGTTCAACAAATTCCCTGGTGTTGACCCGATCCTTGGCCCTGAGATGAAATCGACTGGCGAAGTGATGGGCGTTGGTAAAACATTTGGTGAAGCGTTCTATAAAGCTGTTTTAGGTGCAAATGAGCGTTTACCAGGTCTTCCAACTGAAGGTGAAGTCAAACACGCATTTATCTCTGTACGTGACTCAGACAAACCACGTGCGGCGGGTATTGCAAAACAATTGATTGACCTAGGCTTCAAGATTCTTGCAACTGATGGTACATTTAAAGTGATTAGCGATGCTGGTCTTGAATGTGAACGTGTCAATAAAGTGACTGAAGGTCGTCCTAACATTGTGGACCGTATCAAAAACGGCGAAATCCACCTTGTGATTAACACGACTGAAGGCAAAAAGGCACAAGAAGACTCATTCTCGATCCGTCGTTCAGCACTTCAAGGTAAAGTGTATAACACAACTACATTGAATGGTGCAGATGCAGTATGCCAAGCTTTAGCAATTAAATTGCCGATGGATGTATATCGTTTGCAAGACCTAACTAAAGGTTAATTCGCTTCCAAGAAGTCCCGCTACCTTCTTGGTGGCGGGCTTTTTTTTATTTATAGATTTTATATCTTTCAACTGACTTTTGAGGGACAACATGCAACGTTATCCTATGACACCTGAAGGCAAAATTGCCTTAGAGAAAGAATTACACCAACTGAAAACAGTGGATCGTCCACGTATTACAGCTTCAATTGCAGAAGCTCGTGAACACGGTGACTTAAAAGAAAATGCAGAATACCATGCAGCACGTGAACAGCAAGGCTTCTGTGAAGGCCGTATTCAGGACATCGAAGGCAAACTGGGTGCAGCTCAGGTGATCGATGTCAAAGAACTTGAACAGAATGGTCGTGTAGTTTTTGGTGTAACGGTCACGATTGAAAATCTGGATACTGAAGAGCAGAAAACCTATAAAATTGTAGGCGATGACGAAGCAGACTTTAAGATTAACAAGATCTCTGTAAACTCGCCGATCGCACGTGGTCTTTTAGGTAAAAACGAAGGCGACGATGTGAAAATCAATACACCAAACGGTGAAGTTGAATACGAAATTGTGAAAGTTGAATATATCTAAATTTTAGATATTTAAGCTTGCATGAACCCCTCGATTGAGGGGTTTTTTACCTTTATTCGCCTCTTACAAATGGATTAGCTCTGTGCTTCTTTTAAAAACCCCGATGCAAATAAATTAAATGCATGTAAGGCCTCAGGGAGTACTTGCTCAGGATGTTCGCTAGAAGCCACCCAGAGTGCTGCATTCATTGCTGCACCATTTAAAAATATCGCAGCAGCTTCTGGATCAACTGTTTTAATTCGGTCTACTGCCAATAATTGTTCAACACATTCACGCGTGGACTGCAAACATCTGTTTTGACTTGGCCAATGTGCAGGATCGCCCAGCACAGCCGGCCCGTCACGCAGCACAATGCGCTGGAATTCCGGATTTAAGGCATTTTGAATATAGGTCCGCCCTTCTAGCATCAATCCTTCCCACAGATCAGCAGGCTGCTCCAGATGCTGCTGGGCAGATGAAGCCATTTCCGAATCGATCTGGTCGACCACTGCAGCAAACAAGCCTTTTTTATCGCCAAAATGATGATACAACGCTCCACGGGTCAGCCCTGCTTCTGCCGTGAGCTTATCCATTGAAGTGTCTGCATAACCATATTCTGCAAACGTACGACGTGCCACTTCAATCAGTTTCTTGCGGGTTTCCGCCATTTTTTGTTCACGAACAGACATGAATTACTTTACCTCATCATCACAAAAATTTTAATTGACATACGGGCCGTATGTCAATTATATTTACATACGATGCGTATGTGAAAGTTAAATTGCTTTCACTCACTTATAAATTAGATATTGAATGAGAATAGACATGACTAGAACTGCGATATTTCCCCAAGACCGCCATGCCCTCTATGAACAGCATGGTTATTCTGCTGCGATCAAATCGGAAGACTTACTTTTTGTTTCTGGTCAGGTCGGTAGCCGTGAAGATGGCTCTCCTGAACCAGATTTCGAGAAACAGGTAGAACAGGCTTTTAAAAACTTAGCTGCAACTTTGGCAGCGGCTGGTTGTACTTTCGATGATATTGTTGATGTCACCACCTTTCACACTGATCCAGAACAGCAGTTCGAAAGCATCATGAAAGTTAAAAATCAGGTGTTTACGCAAAAGCCTTATCCTAATTGGACAGCTGTAGGTGTCACGTGGTTAGCAGGTTTTGATTTTGAAATTAAGGTGATTGCTCGTATTCCTCCAGCATCGACCACAGCTTAATCATTGTTTTATGCGTGCGCGAATGTCTTTTAGATATTATTCAGCAAGTTTAAACCCCGATTAGGTATAATTTCTTATTCACTATTTTTTGTATCTCCCTTATGTCTGAAAAGTTAATTAATTCTCCTGTAAAGCATTGGTGTGAGTTCGAGTTTATTTCGAAAACGGTGAAAAATCCGAATATTCACATTAAAGGGAATTACTCATACTACTCAGCTTATTGGGATCAGGGTTTTGAGCGTTGTGTGGTGCGTTATTTACATGATAAGCCTGCAACGCCTGAGAAGCCGATTGATCAGCTCTATATCGGCAATTTCGTCTGTTTTGGCGCAGAATGCGTGATTATGATGGGCAGCAACCAATTACACCGTACCGACTGGATTTCAGCATTTCCGTTCGATACACGGGGTTTTGAACTTGCGGGTGACACGATTATTGGTGATGGTTGCTGGATTGGTTCTCGTGCCATGATTATGCCCGGTGTAAAGCTTGGTGAAGGTGCTGTGGTCGCAACAGGTGCTGTTGTGACTGAAGATGTGCCACCTTATGCAGTTGTTGGCGGTGTACCTGCGAAAATTATTAAATATCGCTTTCCGCAGGAAGATATAGAAAAACTGCTTTCACTTAAAATCTACGATATAGATGAAAAGCAGTTTCTAAAGATGCGTGAGCAGTTACAGACGGATAATATTGAAAAAGTAGTGAATTTCTTCAGTTCTAATTATGAATAGCTGAGCAGTTATTTTCAGTAAAAAATATTCAAGTTTCACATTAAATAATCATCGCATGGAGTTTTTCTAATGTAGGGCTTAAATATATTTGATTTGTCTCACAATCATATACACTCTCAACTACACAGGTAAGTTGATCTCTGTATTTTTTACCATACACATTTTGATAAGTAACTTCAAATAAGAAAGTCACATGATACTCCTCTTCCGTTAGTTCAGCAGCAGCTTGGCCATCAATCTCAAAATTAATATTTAAAACACCTGAATGATCAAATTTTGGTTCATTTTTTCTAATGTAAGGATATGTTGTCGATTTAACATTTAAGTTTCTAGCCATCTCACCTAAATTTTCAACAACCAATTTCAACTCAACAATTTTTTCTTCATATGTATTAACGACTGTGTTTTCTTCATCAGTAATAGGCCCTTCCCTAAAATACTCTCTAAGCAATTGAAAACTATAATCAAGATTTGGTTGCACTTGAAAATGTTTTTGTTGAAGTTCGTCCTCATACACTTGGGCTAATCGTGATTGCTGCTCAACTGAAGCTTTGATTTCTTTCACTTGCAATTCTAGAGCTTCAGTTGTTTTCTTTAACTCTATTGCTTGCATCTTCAAAGCTTCAGAATTCTGCTCAAGCCCTTTACCTTGTTGATAAAATCCTCTTACCAACCAAAAAAATGCCAAAGGTGCAAAAGCACCTGCAATAAAATCCCCGAACTCATTTAGATCTTTAGGCAGCACGCCATTGTGAATTTTAAAATATATAAAAATTAACCATCCAATAGTTATCGCCCACGACAAACAACTTCCAATGTTTTCTTTAATCCACTTAATAAGATTTTGATTCATTATTTTTAAAATTCAGTTGCTTATTTTCCAATCATCTTATCATTTTAATTTTCTGAAGCCATAAAAAAACCCACTCAATCGGAGTGGGTTTTTTCAGAATATGGTGGCTATGACGAGACTTGAACTTGTGACCCCCGCATTATGAGTGCGGTGCTCTAACCAACTGAGCTACATAGCCTTAAACTGTGCGCGCATTATGGGATTTTCTGTAAATCACGTCAACCCCATATTGTGCTGTTTGATCAAAATTTGTTGAAGTGAGCCGATAAGCCGGGTTCTGTCGTGAACGATCATTCCTCTAGGCGCAAAATCACTCATGCGCTCAAGCGACCTACCCGAATCCAGCATGGGCCATGCCTAATGGATTCCTATTTGGTCTTGCTTCCGGTGGGGTTTACCTCGCCATGAACTGTTACCAGCCATGCGGTGCGCTCTTACCGCACCCTTTCACCCTTACCTCCGATTCCGATTGCTCGAAAACATAATGAAGGCGGTCTTCTCTCTGCTGCACTTGCCGTCGGTTTGCACCGCCCAGGCGTTACCTGGCACCTTGCCCTATGAAGCCCGGACTTTCCTCCCCTGCTTCAATCACGGAGATCTCCACAGCAGCGATCGTCTGGCTCACTTCGAGCGGCATAGTATCAAATATCGAGACTAATTGCTTGATGTTTTTTGAGCAGTCAGTTTTTCATACTTGGCTTGCAGCTGTTCCTGCGTTTCGACATGATTCGGATCCAGTGGAATACAATCCACCGGACAGAACAACTGGCACTGCGGTTGATCATGATGTCCGACGCACTCTGTACATAGGTCTGGATGAATCTCATAAATGAGTTCACCCATATAGATGGCCTCATTCGGGCATACAGGTTCACAGACATCACAGTTAATACATTCATCGGTGATATATAAAGACACGCTACCAACCTTGTTGAAGTTTACGCTCGAAGGCAGCAACCACGTTTGGTGGTACAAACTTGGTTACATCACCTCTTAGTCGAGCAATTTCACGCACCAAAGTGGATGAAATAAAAGAATATTGCTCTGAAGGGGTTAAAAACACCGCTTCAAAATGGGAGTCCAGCTGACGGTTCATATTGGCCAACTGAAATTCGTACTCAAAATCAGACACTGCACGCAAACCACGCAATACAGCAGTCGCCTTTTGCTCACGGAAAAAATTGACGAGCAAACCGTCAAAACCTACAAATTCAACATTGTCCAAATGACTCAATGACTCTTTCGCCAATGCGACACGCTCTTCCAGACTAAATACCGGATTTTTATGATGACCGATAGCAATGGCTACCACGACTTCATCAAACATTCGCGCTGCGCGGGTTACCAAATCAATATGTCCATTGGTAATTGGATCAAAAGTCCCCGGATAAATCACACGAGTTTTAGACATCCATTTGTACTCTGTTTGTTATGTAGAATCTTATTTTAGCAAAAACTTGTTTTTTTGGTGAATAATCCTCATTAATTTAAAAAACTTCACCTTATTTCTAGTTGCGGTACAATAGCAGCACGTTTGGAAGTATCAGATTATGGCGAAAGCATCTATTGTAGTAAAAAAAAATAATGGCGGTACCATTGCACTGAATAAACGTGCCCGCCACGATTATTTTATTGAAGAGAAATTTGAAGCGGGGCTTTCATTAAAAGGCTGGGAAGTCAAATCAATGCGCGCTGGTCGCATGACCATTGTAGAAAGTTATATTACCTTTAAAAATGGTGAAGCGTTCTTGTTTGGTGCACAGGTTCAGCCCTTGTTAAGTGCTTCGACCCATGTGGTGCCTGAAGCAACCCGTACCCGCAAACTGTTGCTGAATCGCCGTGAAATTGAAAAGTTGATGGGTGCGATTAACCAGAAAGGTTATTCCTGCGTTCCACTGGCCTGCTACTGGAAAGGTCCACATGCCAAGCTGGAAATTGCTCTGGTCAAAGGTAAGCAGCTTCATGACAAACGTGCCACCGAAAAAGACCGTGACTGGCAACGTGATAAAGCGCGAATTTTCCATAAATAATGGATTAAAAGTTGAATATAAAAAAACCTCCGCATTTGGAGGTTTTTTTATGGCTTTAAGCAGGGGTATTTAGTCGCGCCAGAGTCAGGGCAATATATTCCCCAAACCAGAACGCGGTTTTTAAATCGCCCTCAGGTGGAGTGACTTCAACCGGGGCATTATCCGACTGGGTCATTAAACCCAAAAAGCTCGACATCCGGTTCAGGTCCGTCACTGCACGTCCTGTCGGCATTAATGGCAATCCACTCCACAACATCCCGTGCTGCATCGCAAACAGGTTGATTTGCTGCAGGACCGCCAGCTTGTCGCCACTGAGTCCGCCACCATTGGTAAAGGCGGCAGCCAGTTTGCCCTGCCAGGTACGTGCCAACCAGCGCTTGGAAGATTGTTCCATAAACAGCTTCATGGCAGAGGTCAGGCTACCCATATAGGTCGGACAACCAAAGATAATTGCATCGGCGGCATCCAGTACATCCCAGTCTATGTGTTCGACATTCATCATATGCACCTGAACACCGGTTTCCCGTGCACCATCGGCAATAAAATTTGCCACTTTAGCCGTGTGTCCATAAGGACTGTGATAAACAATCGCAACAGATTTGGAAGATAGGGACATAACGCTCAAAAGCCAAAAAATTCAGTTAAGTTTAACATTTTCATGCCATAAACACGAATGTCGCCATACGCCCTGTTTTTGGCTCACGGCGATAAGAGAAATATTCCTCTGGCTGGCGATAAGAACACTGATTCCCACCCAATACGGTATTTATGCCGTGTTGTTGCAAGATATAACGTGCAATGGCATACAGGTCGGCATAATATTTACCTGCCTGTTCACCCGCCTGAAATGCACTGTCCAGTTCAGGATATTTACTACAAAAAGCAGCTTTTACTTCAGCGCCAATTTCAAAACATGGCTGACTAATGGCCGCCCCGAGCCAGGCCCAGGTCGGCGGAGTTTGCATGGCTACAAGGGTATTTTCAATAATCCCACCGGCCAGACCACGCCAGCCGGCATGCAAATTGGCAACTTCCGTACCTTTCGCATTCCCCATTACCACAGGTAAACAGTCTGCAGTCATCATCATCAAGGCATGCGCCTTGCGCTGCGTCACCAGACCATCTCCGACCAGTGCGGTAAATGGCATCTGCTCATTAATGCTATGACAAATGGTGCTATGCGTCTGGGTCATCCAGGTAATCTTATCTACGCCAAAGGCAGCGAAATCCTGCAATAAAGCCATACGATGCTGTTGTACCCGTAGCGCATTATCCTGCACATGCAAGGCCAAGTTAAAACCTGCAAGCTCAGGCTGTGCGGATGGCTGTACTTTCGCATGGTGAACGCGAGTCTGGCCGACATACACACCTTGTGGAAGTCCTGGTACAAATTGCATCTCGATTCCTTGCTTTGACGCGAGCTAAATAAAAAGATTAATAGGCTTTGTTTTCGGTACGCAGCACTTCAACCAGATTGGCAAAGTCTTCCGGCCACGGTGCTTCAAAGGTCATTTCTTCTTTGGTACGCGGATGGGTCAGACCGAGTTGTACAGCATGCAAAGCCTGACGCTTGAAGCCACGCAAAGTATCATCTAATAATTGCGATGCACCTGCAGGCATACGGACACGTGGCATATACACCTGATCGCCCACCAAGCCAAAGCCGATATAGCTAAAATGCACACGGATCTGATGGGTACGTCCAGTTTCCAGACGGGCTTGAACACGGGTAAAATGCTGGAAACGCTCTTTGACATTGTAATGCGTCACCGCGTCTTTACCACCTGGAAGTACGGTCATTTTCACACGATCCACCGGATGGCGTTTGATTGGTTCATCAATGGTACCGCCAGCAATAATATTGCCGTAAACCACCAAGTCATACAGGCGATATACTGATTTTTTCTCAAGCTGTTTGCTTAAGGCAAATTGTGCTTCCAGATTTTTGGCGACGACTAACAGACCGCTGGTGTCTTTATCGATACGATGTACCAGACCTGCACGCGCCAGTTCAGCCGATTTCGGATAGTGATGCAATAAAGCATTCACCAAGGTGCCAGAACTATTGCCAGCGCCCGGATGTACCACCATACCGACTGGTTTGTTGATGACCATAATGTCATCATCTTCATAGATGATGTCCAGTGGAATATCTTCCGGCAGACTGCGCGTTTGCGCTTCAAGCTCAACATTTAAAGTCAGGGTTTCAAAACCATCACTTTTAAATTTCGGCTTAACCGGTTGAC
Source organism: Acinetobacter lwoffii (assembly GCF_022809915.1). Lineage (GTDB taxonomy): Bacteria > Pseudomonadota > Gammaproteobacteria > Pseudomonadales > Moraxellaceae > Acinetobacter > Acinetobacter lwoffii_M. Next base: position 41,769 of record NZ_JALGQY010000004.1, read on the forward strand.
CATTCACCAATAAATTGCCATCTTTAATCCATTGCTTTAATTTTTCTCGAGAAAAATCGCTCCAGACCATTGCGGCAATCTGGTCGATCCGTTGCCCGATATAAGTTTCATCCAGTTGAAATTGCAACGATAAACGTGTTGCAGTTGCTTCTGAAGTATGGTTATCTGCATCCTCAGAATCTTCAAGTAAATTGAAATCAGTATCAGGGATATTAGAATTGGAAGATTGTGCTTGACTCATTTGCTCATTCAGACAAAAGTGGTTTAATAGTGCAATTGTAGCTCATTGCCCGTATTAACAGAGGAATTTTTATGTCGCTACCACATTATAAAATGACAATGCTTGCTGTGACATTAGGCATTGCATCGGCAATGGTAGGCTGTAGCAGTAATCCAAAAAAAGAAGTCGTGGATAAAGGTCCGGAATCTAGCGAACAGGTTTATATTCAAAAAGCACAGAAAGCGCTAGATCGTAATCAATATACCGATGCAGCAAAACAGTTAGAAGCGCTGGAAACTTATTTCCCGACCAGTCAGTATGCCCCGCAAGCGCAGCTTGAACTGTTGTATGTGAAATTCCAGCAAAAAGATTATGAAGGTGCGGTTGCACTGGCAGAACGTTTTATCCGTCTGAACCCGCAACATCCAAATGTCGACTATGCTTACTATGTACGCGGTGTCGCCAATATGGAACAGAACTATAACGGCCTGCTGCGTTATACTTCACTGAAACAGTCGCATCGTGATGTCAGCTACCTGAAAGTGGCTTACCAGAATTTTGTTGATTTCATTCGCCGCTATCCATCGAGTACTTATGCAGTCGATGCAGCACAACGTATGCAGTTTATCGGCCAGGAACTGGCTGAGCATGAAATGAACGCAGCACGTTTTAACATCAAACGTAAGGCGTATCTGGCAGCAGTTGAACGTGGCTTATGGGTAATTGAACATTATCCACAAACTCCGCAGATTCCAGAAGCACTCGCAACAGTTGCTTATGGCTATGATCAGCTAGGTGATAAAGCGACTTCTCAGCAATATGTGGATGTTTTAAAGCTGAATTATCCGAATCTGGTGAAATCAGATGGTACGGTGAATCTGCGTGCAGCGCGGAGCGAAAGCAGTTTCTTTAACCGCGCGACACTGGGTATTTTTGGTAAAGAAGCCAAGACTGTAACCGACACCGATGCACAATCGGATACGCCAGAAACTGAAAAGCGCAGCATCACCAATCGCATTTCATTTGGTTTGCTGGATCGTCCTAAAACGGCTGAATAAAGCTAAATAAGTCCGGCAGCATCAGCAAATAAGACAGCGCTTTACAGGTGCATTTTCCTCAAGGGCAAGGTATCATACTTGCCCTTTTGCGTTGTCTGGCCCAGGCTTGAACAAATCGTGCAAAAGGTATACAAAGGAACTTGAAATATTCAATGTTCAGCCAGACTATTTTCATTTTTTCAGTGATTTAGACCTTAGATACCAGCACGAGAAGCTCAGCAGACCATGGCCATTCCTCAACATACGATTGATCAGATTCTCGATCGCACCGATATTGTCGATGTGATTGGTCAATTCGTAAAACTGAAAAAAACAGGCCGTACTTATTCAGGCTGCTGCCCTTTCCATCAGGAAAAATCACCATCTTTCCACGTCTATCGCGATAAACAGTATTTTCACTGTTTTGGCTGTCAGGCCAACGGTAATGCCATTCGTTTTTTAATGGACATTGGCAGCCGTAATTTTGTCGAAGTGATGAAAGACCTGTCCAGCCAGACGGGCATCGAACTGCCTAAAGACAATACTGATTCCAATAAATTAAAATATAAGCGTGAAGCAGCCAAACCCAAAATCGTGCCTGCTCAAACTGCACCACAAGCTCAGCCGCAACAGAATAACGCTCCAACAGAAAATAATAATGCTGCATCTACGGCGAGTTTCGATCCATTTGCAGAGTTTCAGACAGTCGAACAGGATTTTTATGGTGACCCTTTTGCTTCTTTTGAACACCTACAGATGGCGGAAGTTCAGCAAGACGGTAACCTCTACGACCTGCTAGAAAATATCGCGCAGTTCTATGAGCGCCAACTCCCAAATAGCCCGAGTGCCCAGCAATACTTCAAGCAGCGTGGTCTGACTGCAGAGACCATTGCCTATTGGCGCTTAGGCTATGCGCCTGAAGACTGGCAACATCTGGAAAAAGCCTTTCCTCAGGATATTGAGGGCTTAAAACTTTTAGGTCTGATTCGCACCAGCGACAGTGGCCGTGATTTTGACCTACTGCGTGAACGAGTCATTTTCCCGATCCGTGATACCAAGGGCCGTGTGGTCGGCTTTGGCGGCCGTGCCCTGAATGACGAGATCAAGCCGAAATACATCAACTCGCCAGATTCTGAAGTCTTCCATAAAAACCAGTTGCTGTACGGCCTCTATGAGGGCCGCAAACAGAAAGCCCAAGAATGGCTGATGGTCGAAGGCTATATGGATGTGATTGCGCTTCAGCAATATGGCATTCATGGCGCAGTGGCGACTTTAGGCACAGCGAGTAATACCGACCACCTGAATATTCTGTTCAAGCAGAGCAACCGGCTGACCATTGCCTTTGATGGGGATGCTGCCGGTCAAAAAGCAGCGCGCCGTACCTTGGACATTGCCCTGCCCCTGCTGAATGATGGCCGAGAGCTGAAGTTCTTTGTTTTGCCCGCTGACCATGACCCAGATTCATTGATCCGCCGTGAAGGGATAGAAAACTTCAGACGCTTGCTGGATCAGGCACCGTTGATGTCGGACTTCGTGTTTGCCCATCTGACCCAAAATCAGGATATCACCACCCCAGAAGGCAAGAGTCAGGTTATGGGTGAACTAAAAAATCTGACCGAATTACTGCCCAAACACGGCTCCTTCCGTTATCTGCTGCAGCAATTTTTCCGCGAAAAACTGGGCTTTAATCGTAAATGGCAACCTAAGGTCAATACAGATGCATCTTTAAGCTTTAGTACCAAAATTGATGCTGAAGAATATGTGATTGCGATCTTGATGAATCATCCTTATCTGTATATTCATTTTGAACCACTGCGCGCGCTAGTAGCGGAAGATCAATTGCTGTTTAAGATTTTGAATATTCTGAATGTGATTTTTGATGACTTGCCGGATGATCCTGAACTGTCGATCTATTATGTGCTCGGTGCCTGCGCAGCCCATCATCATGAACTGCAGCATATTCTGCAGCATGCCAATGTCAGCGATTACACCTCATCGCCGGAACAGGCCGATAAGCTCGCGGCTGATTTTTCAACTAAGCTGCAATATCAGTGTTTAAAAAACAAGATTAAATCCAAGAAATTTAACAGTATTGCAGAAATGAAAAACCTGAAAATGCAGATTTATGAGATTGACCGCAAACGCTCGATGACCCTGTTAGAAGATTAATTTTTCAAATTATTGATTCTTTTGAATCCAATGAAGTCACTGCTAGCTCACATTATTATTTATAATTTTCTCAAATAATCAGGCTGGGTTTTATGTTGAAGTACAAATCAGCAAAGAACCAAGCTTCTCATCATGCTGATTAAAACGAATGCCTGGCTTTACGACGCTTCGCGACTACATTGCCCAGTTCTTCCTGTAACAGCTCAAAATAGGTAGGATCTTCCGCTTTGGCCGCCTCACGCAGCACAATAGAAGTTGGATGCAACAGTTTTTGGGTTAAACGATGTGAAAACTCGGCCAGTACCGTTTCCGCCTTTTCGCCCTTGGCAATACGCTGCATTGCCAGTGACAATTCTTCCTGACGTAATGTTTCCCCGTGGTCACGATAGGCATGAATGGTCGCCCCGGCCTGTTTGACCTTTTGCTGGGTCATCAGTTCTGTAGCCAGCTGATTGACCATGATCTCAGCCTCAACAGCCGCTTGACGGCGCTGTGCCAGATTTTCCTCAATCACGCTTTGCAGGTCATCGACCCCATACAGATAAACCCCGTCCAGGCTTTCTACTTTGGCATCAATATCGCGTGGCACTGCCAGATCGACCAGCAGCATCTGCTGGTAACGGCGTTTCTTTAATGCTGCCTTGATATCAGGATAGTGAATCACCTGATGCAAACTGCCGGTACAACTGGAAATGACATCGGCACGATGCAGATTTTCTGCAAGCTGATCAAAATCTATAATTTCGACTTCAACTCGATGTGCAATTTCCTGTGCCAGAATATCCGCACGCTCGCGGGTACGGTTACAGATAATAATCTTGCCCACCCCCATCTCTGCGAGGTGTTTGGCCACCAGACTGTTCATCTCCCCGGCTGCTACCACCATAATGGTCAGCTTGTCCGGATGACTAAATACTTGCAAGGCCAGTTGCGCCACCGCATAGCCCATCGAGACCGCATGACTGCCGACAGCCGTTTCCGAACGCACGCGTTTAGCGGCATAAAAAGCATATTCAAAAATCCGGTTGAGATCGCGCGACACCGTATGGGAGTCTTTGGCCAGAGAAAGTGCAGTTTTGACCTGTCCCAGAATTTGTGGTTCACCCAGCATCAGTGAATCCAGTCCACTGGCGACGCGCATCAGATGCGTCACTGCCTGGGCATTTTCATAACGATAGACATGATGTTGCAGTTGTTTGACATCCACCCCATTTTTCTGGGCGAGCCAGTTCAGCACCATGTCAGCATTGTCAGACATGGCGTAAACTTCGGTCCGGTTACATGTAGACACCACCACCATGTCGTTCAGTTCAGGGTGTTGGCTTTGCTCGGCAAGAATGGCACTTAACTTTTCAGGGTTAAACGCCACTTGTTCGCGCAGTTCTACAGAGGCAGTTTGATGGTTGACACCCAATGCAAAGAAAGACATATCAGGTCATCATTTCACTAAATTTATGCTATTGTGCAACATCGGTGTCATAAAAAGCATTACTTGGATCAATAAAAAATTGCGTCAAACAATTAGCCGTATCAACGGCCCTACAATTAAGCAATATTCTACCACATTCCTACTGGTGGGTAGCATGGCTTCGACTGCACATCTCTATGCAGCGGAAGCAGTTTACCATGCAAATCAAAATTATGATGCGATAAAACAAAGTATGATGGCTGAGTTTGCCATCGCTGCACATGACATTCCGACCGCTTTGCACAACTATACGGTGCTAGCGATCAAGAGCAATTCCACTTCAGTCAAACAGCGCGCACTGAATGTCGCGCTGGAACATGATGACCTGCAGGCAGCACTAGATATCTCCACGCACTGGGTGGTACAAGAGCCACAAGACGTCCCTGCTTTATTTTATTTATCACATATTGCCCTTAAAGCGCATGAATATGAGCTGGCTGCTGAGACCTTAGAAAAAATCCTGCAAATTGATGACAGCGCCGATCTGGAAGAAATTCTCGCAGGGATTTCACCAGAAGGTACAGAAGACCGTACTTATCTGATTCAGGCCTTAAGTACCACCAAAGCCAAGGACAACCCGTCTATTCTGGTGCTGGTGGCCGGTCTGGAAGCGCAAAATGGTCAGCTCGAACAGGCTCTAAATACAGTTAACCGTGCCTTAAAAAAACGCCCGAATGCGACTGGATATATCCTGATGAAAGCCAATCTGCTCAATGCACTCGGCGATACTCAGGCGACACTGCAATGGTATGAAAAATCCAGCCGTAAACACCGCAATAATCTGGATGTGCGTCTGGCCGAAGTCAAATATCTGGTCAAGCTGAACGAAGCGACTTTGGCGCTAAAAAAACTGCAAGACATTCTAAAAAAATGGCCGACTGCCGAAGAAGCCCTGTTTATTGCCGGACTGACCAGTATTGACTTAGAAGAATACGAGAAGGCCGAAAAATATCTGGTTGAACTGCGTTATTCTGCACAATATCAGAACGAAGCCTATTATTATCTGGCGGTCAATGCAGAACGCAAACAGCACTATGAAACAGCCAAAGCCTATTATCGTCTGGTCGATGGCAGTCTGTACACGGTCTCACGCCGTAACATGATTTCGATTTTTGCCCAGCAGGATAAACTGCATGATGCACTGCGTTTCCTGACTCAGGAACGGGTCAATTATCCACAACATGCCAGCTTCCTCTATCTAGCCCAAGCGGATATTTTGACGCGCATGCAGAATAAAAAAGCCGCGATCCGCCTGCTGGAAGAAGCCAGCAAAAACCTGCCCGATGACCCTGAACTGGTTTATTCGCAAGTCCTGTTGCTGGACCCCCATCAGGATCGCGCCAAGCTGGATGAATTACTCAGCACTTTACTTAAAATTGAACCGAATAGTCCGACTTACCTCAATGCCTATGCCTATACCCTGGCGATGCAGAACCGCCGTCTCGAAGAAGCACGCCGCTATGTAGAGCAAGCACTGGAATATGCACCGGAACAGGCGTCCATTCTGGATACCTATGGTTATATCTGTTATTTACAGAATGACTTCGCCACAGCTGCGGACGTATTATACAAAGCCTATCAATTGAATCCGAATGTGAAGATTGGGGTGCGTTATGCCCGGTCGTTGTACATGAAAGGTGATCTACAACACTTCCACCAAGTGTTACAACAATTACAACAAAACCATCCAAATGACCCAGAATTGAAACAACTTAATTCGCTATTGTTAGCACCACAAACCAAAACGAGTTAATTAATTTATGCGCAATTTGAGCCAATTGGGCTGCTGTGCCTTTGCAGCCACTGCTTTATTTTTAACTGGCTGTCAGCAGATGATCAAGCCTCAAGCGCCTGCCACCCCGTCTGTACAGGCAGAGAATCAATTTCAGCTGCAAGGTAAAATTGGCGTTCGTACCCCTCAACAGACTGGCAGCGCATTCTTTACCTGGGTACAACAGCAGGAAGAATTCGATATTGAGCTCAGCGGTATCTTAGGCGTCGGTAAAACCCAGATTTCTGGCACACCGGGACAAGTGACCTTAAACAGCGCAAAAACCGGTGTGATTCAGGCAGCCAGTGCCGAAGAATTACTGCAACGTGCAACCGGCTGGCAAGCGCCGATCAGTTATTTAGTCGATTGGGTACAAGCCCGCCCTGCTACCACGACTGCCAAATTACAAAAAGACGATACACAGCGAATTAACCAGATTATCGAACAGGGCTGGACGGTCGATCTCAATTATAATGCGCAGGCCAAAATGCCAAACCGTTTGATTTTAAAGCAGTCACTTGGAAATGGTGCAGAAAACCGTATTACAATGATCATTGAAAACCGTTAATTGACCTGATTCCAGCCCATGATGATTCGTGTTCCCTCGCCTGCTAAACTGAATTTGTTTTTACATATCACCGGTCGCCGTGAAAATGGTTATCATGAGCTGCAAAGTATTTTTCAGCTGATTGACCTGTATGACTGGCTGGAGTTTGAACCAAGCGCCGATGATGCGATTCAGATTGAAGGTCTGGCCTCCGTCGATCTGCAACAGAATCTAATCTATCGGGCGATACAGTTGTTGAAGCCTTATGCCCAAACGCCGTGCGGACTAAAAATTCGTCTGGAAAAAAATATCCCGATGGGTGCAGGTCTTGGCGGTGGGTCTTCCAATGCAGCGACGACCCTGATTGTGATAAACCAGCTCTGGCAGTGCGGTTTAAATGTTGAGCAACTGGCAGATCTCGGGGTTAAACTGGGTGCAGATGTGCCGATATTTGTGCATGGTAAAAATGCCTGGGCTGAAGGCATTGGTGAACACTTAACATTCATAGACTTAGATCAAAAAAAATTCATTGTGTTAAAACCTGATTGTTTTATCAGCACTCAACTGCTTTTTTCGCAAAAAGCATTGACAAGAGACACGAAGAGCACTAAATTTTGCGCCTATCAGGAAACGCCATCTGATTTTGGAAATAACTTTGAGCCACTGGCAAGAAGCTTATATCTCGAAGTCGATGAAGCAATGCAATATCTCGACCAGTTCGGAAAAGCAAAGCTTACAGGTACAGGTGCTTGTGTGTTTATTGAAGTCACTGAAAATCTGAATATCGAAGATATTCTTGCAAATGCACCATGTAAAGCTTACCTGGTCAACAGTTTACAAGAATCACCTTTAGTTCAGTTTAAAGTGTAGATAGGGGTATCGCCAAGTGGTAAGGCACCGGGTTTTGATCTCGGCATCCGTTGGTTCGAATCCAGCTACCCCTGCCATTTTTCACCTGTAGATGTACTGTATTAGGGGTATCGCCAAGTGGTAAGGCACCGGGTTTTGATCTCGGCATCCGTTGGTTCGAATCCAGCTACCCCTGCCATCTTACAGTCATCAAATTAGGGGCGTCGCCAAGTGGTAAGGCACCGGGTTTTGATCTCGGCATCCGTTGGTTCGAATCCAGCCGCCCCTGCCATTTTCTCGAAAAAAGACAGAACACTCATTTGCTGTAAGACTGTTAATTTACCTTGACACTTTACCGCAAAAATATTAAAGTTCTGCCGCATTAGGGGTATCGCCAAGTGGTAAGGCACCGGGTTTTGATCTCGGCATCCGTTGGTTCGAATCCAGCTACCCCTGCCATCTATTCCCATATATCCCAACCGCCAAGGGTGCTTCATGCCCAATCTTGTCGTTTTTAGTGGATCTGCGCATCCACAATTCGCTCAAAAAGTCGTAAGTCACTTACATATTCCTCTAGGCGCTGCCTCTGTAGGTCAGTTCTCTGACGGTGAAATTGCTGTCGAGATTACTGAAAACGTTCGTGGTAAAGACGTATTTATCGTACAACCTACTTGTGCCCCAACTAATGATAACCTGATGGAAATCTTGGTGATGGCTGATGCTTTGCGTCGTGCAAGTGCGGGTCGTATTACTGCCGTGATTCCTTATTTTGGTTATGCTCGTCAAGACCGTCGTCCACGTTCAGCACGTGTTCCAATTACTGCAAAAGTTGTAGCAGACATGCTCACTACTGTAGGCGTTGACCGTGTTGTGATGATCGACTTGCACGCTGACCAGATCCAAGGCTTCTTCGATATCCCTGTAGACAACATCTACGGTACACCAGCGCTACTTGCTGACTTGCGTCAACAATCGCATCACAACCTGATGGTGGTTTCACCTGACGTGGGGGGTGTAGTGCGTGCACGTGCTGTTGCGAAACAAATGGGCGATATCGATCTTGCAATCATCGATAAGCGTCGTCAAAAAGCGAATGAATCACAAGTGATGCATTTGATTGGCGATGTAAAAGATCGTGATTGTGTCATCGTTGATGACATGGTAGATACTGCTGGTACGCTATGCAAAGCTGCTGATGCATTGAAAACTTTCGGTGCTCGCAAGGTTGTTGCATATGCAACGCATCCAGTACTTTCTGGTAAAGCGCTTGAAAACTTAAAGAATTCTGTGATTGATGAACTGGTTGTGACTGATACCATTCCTCTTTCTGATGAAGCTTTAGCACTGGGCAAGATTCGCCAGGTTTCAGTAGCCAGCATGGTTGCCGAAACGATTCGTCGTATTAACAACGAAGAATCTATTAGCGCAATGTTCGATTCTTATCTATAATAGAGCGCTGAATTTTCAAAGCCCTGCCATTTGGTAGGGCTTTTACTCACCAGACTGGTCGCAAGTCTGGTTCATTTAACTTAAATAGGATGTCTATCATGGCAAACTTCGTATTAAACGCAGCAGCACGTGAAGAAGCAGTTCAAGGGAAAGGTGCGAGCCGCCGCCTTCGTCTTCAAGCTAAAGTTCCTGCAATCATCTACGGTGGTGAAGCTGCTCCTGTAGCAATTACTGTTGAGCTTCGTCAGCTTGTTAAATTCTTAGAAAACAATTCATTCTTTGAAGAAGTTATCGAAATTGATGTAGACGGTAAAGTTGAAAGCGTGAAAATCCAAGCGTTACAACGTCACCCAGCTAAAAACACACCAATGCACGCTGACTTCAAACGCGCATAAGTGTTAATGGTGTAATTAGTGTCAAATATTTCACTGATTGTTGGTTTGGGTAACCCAGGTTTTGAGTATGCCCAAACCCGCCATAATGCAGGCTTCTGGTTCGTAGAACGCCTTGCAGACCAATATGGCATTACCCTCAAAAAAGACCCAAAATTCAATGGATTTAGCGGTCGTGGCAATATCGAAGGTCAAGACGTCCGTCTTCTTCTACCGACAACCTTTATGAACCTTTCCGGTAAAAGTGTTGTTCCTTTCGCCAAATTTTACAATATCGCACCTGAATCGATCCTGATTGCCCATGATGAACTGGACATGAATCCTGGTGTCATTCGCCTGAAAACTGGCGGTGGTCACGGTGGTCATAATGGTCTACGCGATATCGTTCCGCATATTGGTTCAAACTTCCATCGCCTGCGTATTGGAATTGGTCATCCTGGTGCCAAAGACCGTGTTTCCGGTCATGTACTCAGTAAAGCACCAAGCAGCGAACAGAATTTAATGGATGATGCAATTTCTCATGCCCTCGCCCGCATAAAAATGCTGGTGAATGGTGAAGTACAGCAAGCCATGAATCAAATCAACGCATATAAGCCGAACTAAACGTTCAAAAATTGCTGGACAATTCCGCTTGCCAGAAAGTTTATTTAAGCGCAAAATGCGTTTGCTCGATTATTCACCATACAGCAAGCAAGATTGATTTAATCAAATGATCAAACTCTTAGGTCAACTCAGGGGACGCTAGCCATGCTATCTCGTTTATTAAAATGCAAAATTCACCGCGCTCACGTTACACATGCAGAACTACACTATGAAGGTTCATGTGCAATTGATGGCGTTTTGATGGATTTGGCTGGCATTCGTGAATACGAAGAAATTCATGTGTGGAACGTGACCAATGGTAAACGTTTTGCAACTTATGCAATTCGTGGCGAAGATAATTCAGGCATCATTTCAGTGAATGGTGGTGCTGCGCATCAGGCCGATGTAGGTGATATCGTGATTATTGCAACCTTTGGCGATTTCACTGAAGCTGAAGCGAATGCCCATCAGCCTCGTTTGGTTTATGCTACCCCAAACAATACAGTCAGCCACACTGCCAACTGTATTCCGGTACAAGTCGCATAATCTGATCAGACCAGATACCCAAAAGCTCGCACATTGCGGGCTTTTTTAATACTGGAATATTGACCTATTTAACTGCCCTCTCGCCAGCTTTTAGAGCTTTCACAGTTTAAGGGTTTTAATTGTTGATCCAGCAAATCAAATAACAAGGCCTTGCCATTTTCCTTCACTTTCAGCTCTGCAAATTTGGCGTTACGATAACAAGGCTCCAGACCCTCGGGGAACATGAAACTGTTAGCAGCAGGATACAAAGCCTCAAAAGTATTGCGTGGGTTTTTCAGCATTAATCGGGCTACACGTTCCGATTGATTGAGTGCACTTCGATCAAAACTGGTTTTAATAACTCTGCGCTGCTGATCCAGCTGCACATAACTCATTACATGTGATTGATTTTTAAAATCTTCAATCTTTATGTCAGAAACAGGCTGTTCGGAACCATTCCCCGCTGCCACTGCGCTAAAATGCAGATCATAGTTCAGTACCATATAATCCCCTTGCAGGATCGAACGCGGATCGACTGGTGCCAACTCGACAAAGATACCGTCGCTTTTGGCCAGATGCCATTCATGCTGGACAATTAAACCTACGAATAAAGCAATACTAAAAATACTAAGATGCAGTGCCATAAACTTTTTCATCATGAGACCACTCCTGCTTTCAGCTGGAACTTCGGTGAACTCAACACATAAGCCAAAAGCAACACCAGCACACCTGAGGCAAAAATACTGACACTTTTAAATAAAAAACTTAGTCCCAGATTGTAATACAGCAGCCATAACCAGAAGATCAGTAGCAAAATGGTCAAGGCTTGCATCAATCGTTGTTGATTCACCATGGCCCAAGCCATAAACACTAAAATGATAAAAATTTCAAAGTAACCCAATGCAATCAGCAGAATTCCCGCAGCAGGAATGAGCCAGAGTTGAATTCGTGAAAATTGCTTGAGATGAATCCCGACAAAACTCAATAGCCAGAAAGCTGGCAAAATATAGAAAATAATGGCTTCATCTATACCGCGTGGCTGCAATTGCTGAGCCACACCAAATTGCAGTAAACATTGAAAAATAGCCGTCACCACCAAAATACTAATCATCCATAAATTCATGCTTTTGGCATAAGCTGAAGCGAGCCAGTATCTCGCAGTAAGCAAAGCTCCTGTCAGAATGCTGTAATTCAGCAGCATGATCCACGTCAGCAGGCGCTGATCCTGAAAAAATGCATGTTGGTCGACCAGAACTGCAATTCCCAGTATATGTGCAAGTAACAACTGCAACAGCACCACCAGCCAATGCATACGACTCATGATAGTCAGCAGCGTAATGCCGACTTGTATCAGCCAGATTAGCAATAGACTCTCTGTGAGTAATTGAGTATGAATCAATACCGCGGCCTGACCGCAAACCCATAAACAATAAGCCAATTGCCGCAGAAAAACTGAGGGCTTGCTACGAATCAACCACCAGGCGACTGCGATAAAAATGATTCCCATCAGAATCGAAAAACTTTTCCAATAGGTCAGCAACAGCATGGCCAAGATCACACCAGCAATCCACGCGCCCAGAGCCAATGGAATGACCGAAAACCGGCTCTTGGGCAACAGCTTGATCAGCAGACCTGTAATAGCTGCGAACCAGCTGAATATCAGCAAAGCTAGTATCAATAAGCCAGCGGCAGAATCCTGTAAATATTGCTCAGTGAGATCAAAAATCAGAATACTAAAACTCAGGGCCAGTCCTGCAACAAGCAAACTGGTTTCAAGCTGTTGCTTTCGGGTATAGAAATAAACACTGAATAAAATAGGCAGAACCAGCACCGAAGCCAAATACCAGATCGAATCCGAGTCGATAAACCGGAACATACTTACTACTGAAATAAGCACCACGACAGCGATAAACAGATAGCGCAAAACCGGATAATAACGTAAGGCATAGATCATACTTAGCCCGGTCAACAGATTCAGACCGAGCAGATAAAGAGTTTCAGCACGCACCAGCCAAAAGCTTTGTTTAAAATAAAAATAGAGTGCTAACTGGCTGACCACACAAAATAATGCAAAGATCCCAATATTCGGCCGATACAGCCAAGGCAGCAACAGCAAAGCCCAAAGCAGAAATAACTGATAACTGTCAGCACCAGTCTGATAAATCTGTCCAATCACGGCCAGACTTAAGCCCAGCATTAGACCCGATACAGTATCCAGACTTTGTCTTAACTTTTCCCGCGCAGTGAAACGCACACTCAGCAATGCTGAACCCAGCAATAAAATTTGAGGAATAAACAGCTGGACAAATTTGGGCAACATCCACCAGTTTGCTGCCAGCAGATACACGATACTGACAGCGATCAGCGCCAGCCCAATGATTTGAAGAATTTGAATCACAGCAGGTTGAATAAATAACAGCGGGGAAAATGGACGATCTGGCGATGGTACTGTTCTGGACATGCTAATCTGTTCAATTTTTATTTGATTTCACCTTAGCATGATTTTTGCAGGATATGCCAGGCAGGAACAGTTCAAGTATGCTGTACATTTTTAAATCAGGATTTGATAAATTCCGTACCCTGCAATCATGAGCAGAATCATGCCGCACAATGCCAGCAAATGTGGATAGAGTCGAGAATGGGATAAGTGGTTGAAACCCAAATACACCACAGACAAAGTCAGAAAATCCAGGAGAATCCAGCTCAAAGTCAAAATAATTAAACTTAAATCAAGATCAGGAGTAATCCCGATAAACTGCGGGAAAAAAGCCGCAAAGAAAATAATGTCCTTCGGATTAGAAATACCAACCAAAAAACCTTGTCGAAAACCACCATGCACAGGAACTAGATTCTCCTGAGCTTGCTCCTGCTGCTTAAAAATAACTTCACGGAAAATCTGCCAGCCTAGATAGCCAATATATAAACAGCCCAGTAACTTGATCGTATCTAGCCATTGCGCATTGATAACCAGCAAACCTTTCAAACTTAATATAGATAAAGCAATTAAAACTAGGGAGGCAAAATTGGTACCAAAAATGGTTCTTAAAGCTGCCGTATAGCCACCTTTTAAACCGGCGCTAGCAACCAGCAACATCACTGGGCCAGGTGTAGCGATCATCACCACAACAGCCAGACAATATAAAAAATATTCACTAATATTCATGCCACCCCTCAGCTATTGTTATTTTTATGCATAAAAAAAGAGGACTTAGTCCTCCTCTTGTATATGAATCAGATGCTGACTGATACCGTCTGCCCGCAGAAAAGCCAGATCATAACTGGCAGTAGCCAAGGCCAAGATCCGGCGCTCAAACTCATCCCACAACGGACGCACCTGCTTATAATGGATGCCCAAACCACTATCGTCGGTAAAATGCCGATTTTTTTCACACAACTTTAAAGCATGATACAACTTGCGCCCTTTGGAAGCATCATCACGCAAACGCACCCGTTTCGACAGCACAAAGGCCTGCACTTTGACAAGATCGGCATGCGGTAACAGCGGCACCAGAATCTGATCCAGCTGTGCATCCAGGCGTTGCCACACAGCTCGATGCTGCTCGGCACTATACGTATTCCAGTGAATCACTTCATGATTAAAACGGCGGCAACCACGACATACCGCATCACCAAATACGGTCGAACAACGCCCTGCACATGGGGTTAAAGACGCAATACGACGATCTGAACTCAAAACACACTCCAAAGATACTGCAACTTTCAGTATCTGCATCACTGCACAAAATCCTGGGTCGGGCATGACTATACACGCTCTCCCTCATGAATTGAAGCCTGTTAAAAGACTTGCGTTTTACTCGCTTATTCACTCGAATCAAGCTAAAATATGCGCCTTTCAAATTATCATGCTACGTTGGAGTATTCCATGAACGCTACTGTAGAACAGCTTGCACCTGTAGAACAGCAAGCGACGACTGGTTGGGTTGTTGCCGCACTTTATCAATTCAAAGAAGTTCAAGATCCTGCCGATCTTCAGCAACGTCTTCTGAACCTGGTAAAATCCATCAACCTTTGCGGTACTCTAATTGTGGCAGGTGAAGGCATTAACGGTACGGTTGCAGGCGACCGTGCATCGATTGATCAAATTCACCAGTTCCTTCTGAATGAAGGTTTTAACGAAATGGAATACAAAGAATCTGACAGTTCTGAAAAACCATTCCGTAAAATGAAAATTAAATTAAAAAAAGAAATCGTGACTTTAGGCGTGGAAGTGAAACCGCGTGATTTAGTCGGTCACTATCTTGATCCAAAAGAATGGAACGAACTGATTGCACGTGATGACGTGATTCTGGTTGATACCCGTAACGATTACGAATACAAAGCAGGTACGTTCAAAGGCGCGATTGATCCGAAAACTGAAAGCTTCCGCGAATTCCCTGAATACGTGAAAAATAATCTGGAACAGCACAAAGACAAGAAAATTGCCATGTTCTGTACTGGCGGTATTCGTTGTGAAAAATCCACTTCACTTCTTCTACAAGAAGGTTTTACCGAAGTGTATCACCTGAAAGGCGGCATTCTAAAATACCTGGAAGAAACCCCGGCTGAAGAAAGCATGTGGGAAGGTGAATGCTTCGTGTTTGATGGTCGTACTGCCGTAACGCACGGTGTTGAAGAAGGCCAAAATACCAAGTGTCATGCGTGTGGCTGGCCTTTACTTCCAGAAGAAGTTGCCCTCCCAAGTTATGAACATGGTGTCTCTTGTGTGTACTGTATTGACAAAACCTCGGAGAAACAAAAAGAAGGTTTCCGTATGCGTCAATCACAAATTTTAGCAGCAAAACGCAAACGCCTCTAATTTGGCCTTTTGTAATGAAATATATAAAAACCCTCTTCGGAGGGTTTTTTGTTTACATAAAAATCACAACAGCAATAAAACTCTTACCAATTCCTTACCAAGAACCTCATTTTTTTCCAAACAAGATTGTTAGTCTAATGATACGGTGATTTACAAGCTAAGTCTTTCATTATTAACTGAAATTTTTAAGTGAAAAGGAATATAAAATGGCAGGCTCACTTGCTCGAGATTCAGACAATCTGGTTCAATTTCAACCAAAAGAAAATATAAAGTTGCAACGGCTTCATCAAATTTCTGAAGAGCTTGAACAGCAATCACATCTGTTCGTCGTTATCTTGGGAACCGTTATTGGCGCGATCTTGGCGCTTTTCATTGGTTACCATATCAATACCAGCATCATGCATTTTATCCTGTTGAGTATTTTGCCGATCTGCTTGGCCTATTTCTTACGTAAAGTTTATATTTATACCCTGACACATAGCTGATTCTGCCTGATCATTTATATTCCAAGACTTTACTGCACAAAAAATACTGCTTAGGATACAGGCAGTATTTTTTATTTTGCCAATGATATGAATCTGACCGAATGGATTATTTCCGTTATGGAGCAACTGGGCTACTGGGGCATTGCTCTGCTCATGTTCCTGGATAATGTCTTCCCGCCAATCCCTTCCGAAATTATTATGCCTTCCGCGGGCTATTCAGCCTCTCAGGGCGAGTTAATACTCGTCGGGGTAATCATGTCCGGCTGTATCGGCTCCCTGCTGGCAGCTGCCTTGCTGTACTGGATTGGCTATAAATTTAACCATGATTCTATTTTTAAATTTGTCGATCGTTATGGCAAATATTTATTTATTAAATCAGAAGATGTAAAAAAATCATTGAGTTGGTTTGAGCATTATGGTCACCGGATTGTGTTCTTTGGCCGCATGATTCCTGCGGTTCGCTCGCTGATCAGCATTCCTGCTGGCATGAGTCATATGCCCTTCTGGAAATTTATGTTTTATAGCGCACTTGGAACCATCATCTGGACCACATTTTTGGCGTGTGTCGGATTTTATTTTGGCGAAAACCAGCAGTTGATGCAGCAAATTTTCAGTAAAGTCAGTTATGTGATTATTGCCATTGTTGTGGTAATTATTATCTGGATTTTTTACCGTAGACAGCAGCGTAAAAATCGTCCATCCTGAGGGAAGATGCCTTAAGGAGATTAAAACGATGTCGCATTATCTAAAATATTTTGCCACCGTTTATCTGACCTTGGTTCTATTGGTAGGCATACTCATCTATGTATTCAATCTGGGCGCCATTCTGCTGATTCCTGCCCTGATTGCTTCTGCCTTTCTCAGTGCCCGATACTTTGTTAAGAAAGAACTTCGTTTGCCGACTCAGCAAGAGAAAGGCAAACTGGTCTGGGGCTCTACTATCATTGCTATGACATTCGGGTTTATCTTTTTAGTAGTGGTCATCTGGATGAACCCGCAGACAGATGAGATTTATAGAACCATCACCTATATAGGAAGAGGAACAAATTCATTCCTGGTGGCTGCAAGTATTGCCTTACATGCCTTACTGTTCCATATCGCCTACAATGCTTATGCACGCTATAGTCTGGCCAAGCGTACAGGCTTGGAAAGAAAATAGGATCGGGCAGCTCTCAAAGATGCAAAAAGGCCAAAGCTAAAAAAAGCACCCTGCGGTGCTTTTTTTATGAATTATTCTGGAGTGTGATACATCAGATACAATTCATTTAAGTTTTCTGGAATTTCTTCTGCAAGCTCGTCCATTAACTGGCCATTGCGACGGAAAGTTTCCATTTGTGGATCTTCATCATCAATGCCACTAAAGACCATGATTGGCAGAGTTAAATCCACCAGTTGCTCTTCAAATTCTTCAGTAAACCAAGCGTCTTCGTTCAGGAACATGGCATCTACAAAGCCCACACTCCAGTCACCCAGGCTTGATTCAGTGTCTGCTTCTTCAATTTCAAACGGGAACGTAATCCCTTCTTCATTGGCTAAGCTTTGACGAATAGACTCTAACCATGCTTGCACCTGAGTGATGATTTCTGCAGGCACTTTCTTTTGATTACTATCAAAAAGTTCGTCTAACCATTTGTCGAATTTTGGGCCTACTGCAATAGCACATAAGAAACCATGGGTTGCCGCGAAATCTAGACCATGTTCATTTTGGTCACCATCTAGATATTCACTCAACAGGTCTAAATCTAAAGCACTCATCTAACATCCAAACTTAGAAAACCGAAAGGTTTAGCATAGCATTTATTCAGACTATGCTAAATCCGAATTCGTTAATCTTCGTCATCAAAATCGTCGTCATCGTCGAAGTCATAGTCAAAATCTTTGAGTTCGCGCTCTAAACGACGTTGGGTCAGTAGATCATCGATCAGACGACGTTTTTCCAACGACTCTTTAGCACTGAGCTTGCTAGAAGCCTCATCGAAATTAACATCATCTTCACCGAAGTTATCATCTAGTTCAAAATCTGTAGAAGACACTAAAACTTCCTCATGAGTGAAAAATGTAAAAGGATTTAAGCGCTATTTATCGTGCCTAAAATAACAAGTCAAGTTTTATTTGGATTTTCGTATTTTTAATTTGTAATTAGGGGTTTTTTCTGTCTCAATTGTGTGCCATGATATAATCCACCCTGCGTCCTTATGTTTTTTGATTCTCCTTTTTTGAGTCATAAACAGACACGCATGGGATGAACTTGAAAACAACAAATTCACCCCCATCTTAAATTACTGAATTTCATTTTAAATATTTTATCAGACAGCTTTCATGCTGAATTCTCTGATGAAATATATAGGCTATTCACTAAATTTAACGAGCTTAAATCGTGCAGCATTGTACGGTTTTTTACTGCCACAGATTCAACGAAGAGTAAGCAAAAGATGAGCGATATGACTTCCCCTACTTCTCAAGTAGCGGCTCTGATTAGCCGAGGCAAAGAACAAGGTTATTTAACCTTCGCTGAGGTTAACGATCATCTGCCGGACTCCATCACAGAAAGCGAGCAGATTGAAGACATCATTCAGATGCTGAATGACGTTGGTATTCCGGTACATGATCGCGCGCCTGAATCTGATGATACGATGTTCGAAGATACTGCAGAAGCGGCGGATGAAGTTGCAGAAGAAGAAGCTGCAGCCGTACTTGCCTCGGTAGAAAACGAGCCAGGTCGTACCACTGACCCTGTACGTATGTATATGCGTGAGATGGGTACAGTAGAACTTCTGACTCGTGAAGGCGAAATCAGCATCGCAAAACGCATCGAAGAAGGTATTCGTGATGTTTTGCACTCGATTGCTTACTGGCCGAATGCGGTAGAAGTGGTACTGCAAGAATATAAAGATTATGAAGCGGGTGAACGCCGTCTTGCTGACCTTTTATCAGGTTATTTAGATCCTGAATCAGATGAAGAAATTCCTGAAGTTCTAGAAGAAGAAGCGGTTCTTGCTGAAGATGAGACTGACTCGAAAAAATCGACCAAAGATGTAAAACTGGACGATGATGAAGAGGAAGAAGAAGCAGATTCTGATGATGAATCAGAAGCAGATTCTGGTCCAGATCCTGAAATTGCTAAAGCGCGTTTTACTGAACTGGAAAATGCGTGGCTGAATACCAAAGCAACTATTGAAAAACATGGTCGTGACAGCAAACAGGCTGAAGAAGCTTTGCAGGCACTTGCAACTGTATTCATGATGTTCAAATTTACCCCGCGTCTATTTGATATCATTTCTGAAATGATTCGTGGTACCCATGATCAAATTCGTGGTGCAGAACGTGAAGTGATGCGTTATGCAGTACGTCGTGGCCGTATGGATCGCACCCAGTTCCGTACCAGCTTCCCGGGCCAAGAATCGAATCCAGCCTGGTTAGATGAGCAGATCGCAAAAACACCTGCAGACCAGAAAGCTTATCTGGAAAAAGTACGTCCAGACGTATTGGCCTTCCAGCAAAAAATTGCCGATATCGAGAAAGAGCTTGGCCTTGATGTAAAAGGCATTAAAGACATTGCCAAACGTATGGCCGTCGGTGAAGCTAAAGCACGTCGTGCCAAGAAAGAAATGGTTGAAGCCAACTTGCGTCTGGTTATTTCGATTGCGAAGAAATATACCAACCGTGGCTTGCAATTCCTGGATCTGATTCAGGAAGGTAACATCGGCCTGATGAAAGCCGTAGACAAGTTTGAATACCGTCGTGGTTATAAATTCTCGACTTATGCAACTTGGTGGATTCGTCAGGCGATTACCCGTTCGATTGCGGATCAGGCACGTACCATTCGTATTCCGGTACACATGATTGAAACGATCAACAAGATCAACCGTGTATCTCGTCAGCTTCTACAGGAAATGGGTCGTGAACCGACTCCTGAAGAACTGGGCGAACGTCTGGAAATGGACGAAGTTAAAGTACGTAAAGTACTGAAAATCGCCAAAGAACCGATTTCGATGGAAACACCGATCGGTGATGATGAAGATTCGCATCTGGGTGACTTCATTGAAGACAGCAACATCACGTCACCAATTGATGCTGCAACGTCTGAAGGCCTAAAAGAAGCAACACGTGAAGTTCTGGAAAACCTGACTGAACGTGAAGCCAAAGTCCTGAAAATGCGTTTTGGTATCGACATGCCGACCGACCATACTTTGGAAGAGGTAGGCAAACAGTTTGACGTAACACGTGAACGTATTCGTCAGATTGAAGCGAAAGCACTGCGTAAACTTCGCCATCCATCGCGTTCAGAACACTTACGTTCATTCCTTGAGAATGATTAAGATTTGATACTTGATGTGGAGACTTGAAATTTGATCATCAGTCTCCATTTAAGTAGCCAAGACAGACCCAAACGCCTGCATGATTGCAGGCGTTTAAAATTAGGGGGACTACCATGTTAGACCGTACACCATCTCGTGAACTTCAAGAACATCTTTGGGTTTTCCCTATGGATTATCCGATTAAACTGATTGGCCTTGCGGGCGATGAATTGCGTCACGCTGTCATCGACATTTTTCTAAAACATTTTCCAGATTTTGAAGGTGATAGCGTCAGTATTACGCCATCACGTACTGGAAAATACCATTCCATTACCGCACAACTGCGCTTTTTGGAACTGGAACAGGTTCATGCAGTATATGCAGATTTGGCCGCTTGCCCGCTAATTAAAACAGCACTGTAATCGAAAATACAAAAGACACGCTTCCGGGCGTGTTTTTTTATGCCTGTACAATGACTGAGCTAGCGCTTAAATATTGCAGATCTCGCCCCTATTTCATGCCGAAGCCATTATAATTATGATCAGTTTTTATAATTACTAAGGACACTCCCTGTGACTGATGTGCTGCAAAAGCCCGAGCTGATCATTCGTCAATATCACGACCTCACACCTTATGAAGATCGTTTTCTGGAAATGAAAACATTTACGGAAACCCGTGATGAACATAGCCCCGATCAGCTGTGGATTCTGCAACATCAGGATGTATTGACTCAAGGTCAGGCAGGAAAACCGGAACATATTCTAATACCGAGCAATATCCCGGTGATTCAGACCGATCGTGGTGGTCAGGTGACCTGGCATGGTCCCGGTCAATTGGTGGCTTACTTCATGTTTGACCTGAATCGTCTGGGCTGGAATGTGCGCACCCTGGTGTCTTATGCTGAAAACTTGATGATTGATTTGCTAAAAAAATATGGCATTGATGCCTATGCCAAACCTGATGCACCTGGTGTATATGTGGCTGAACGTAAAATCGGTTCACTCGGTTTTAAAATTCGCAAAGGTCGTAGCTATCATGGTCTGTCTTTAAATCTAGATTGTGATCTGAGCGGATTCAACACCATCAATCCTTGTGGCTATGCAGGACTGGAAATGGTACGCATGAGTGACCTGCTCGAACAACCGCCGCAATTCAGCCAGTTGTACACTGAAATTATTGAAACTTTGCGCCACAGCGGGTACTTTAAGCAAGTAACTGTCGAGCAAAGATAAAGCCTTTGCATTTCAGCCCCAAATAAATTAGAGTATTTGCTCTAAACCAATAATATTGAGATAGGGATCATCACGTGATTGCGACTAAATCCGTAAAACCCGCTTTGCAGCTTGCCTATGTCAAACTCATGATGGATGTGATTGGCCGAGGTCTGGTCATGGCAAGTCAGGTGGATGAAGAAATCAAACAGGAAGTGGCCCATTTTCCAGAAAATTTTACTCTTTCCATGAAAGTCTTTCCGCATGGCCCGGCCTTTGTAGCGCGGGTCACTGAGGACAAACAACTGGAACTGGTTAAAAATCTGGAAAAAGCACCTGATTTGATCATTACCTTTAAACATCTGCACCATGCCTTTTTGGTGTTTTCTTTTCAGGAAAGTACCTCACAGGCTTTTGCCCATGATCGTATGATTGCTGATGGCGATATTTCCAATGCCATTCGTCTGGTACGCTGCCTGAATAAAATGGAAGCACTGATTTTGCCGAAAATGGTGGCACAACTGGCAGTGAAAGAATATCCAAGTAATCTGAGCCTAAAAGAAAAACTAAGCGAAGCGAGCAGCATTTATCTGAAAATCGCTCAATCCTATTTGAAACGGAGTGTATAACATGGCTAAACCTTATTATGAATTTTTCTGTCCGGTCAAAGTGATTGCCGGTCATGCCGCGTTAGAACATATTCCGTTTGAACTTGCGACTTTGGGGGCCAAACGTCCGCTGATCATTACCGACAAAGGTGTACGCGCCAACAACCTGCTAGCACCGATTGAAGCTGCATTTGAAATGGCGGATGCTGCAATTGTAGCGATTTTTGATGATGTACCGCCCGATTCTAGCTTGGGTACAGTACGCAGCGCAGCAAAACTGTATCGCGAAAATCATTGTGATGCGATCATTGCCGTGGGCGGTGGTTCAGTCATTGATACCTCGAAGGCAACCAATATTCTAGTCTCTGAAGGCGGTGATGACCTGCTGAAATATTCGGGTGCACATAACCTGCCTAAACCGCTGAAACCGTTCTTTGTGATTCCAACCACGTCTGGTACAGGTTCAGAAGTGACCATGGTCGCTGTCGTGTCGGACACTGAAAAGAACGTCAAAATGCCGTTCGCCTCTTATTATCTGATGCCGCATGCTGCGATTCTGGATCCCCGCATGACCCAGACCTTGCCGCCGCATTTAACCGCCATGACCACAATGGATGCTATGACTCATGCGGTTGAAGCTTATACCTGCATGGCAGCCAATCCAATTTCGGATGCTTATGCCACTGCCGCAGTCAAGAAGATAAGTACCCATCTATTTAATGTGCTGGACAACCCTTCCGATGCACAAGGCCGTCTGGAACTGGCACAGGCATCGACCATGGCGGGAATTGCATTTTCCAACTCGATGGTCGGCATTGTGCATTCATTGGGGCACTCATTGGGTGCAGTGGTACATCTGCCGCATGGTTTATGCATGAACTTATTCCTGCCTTATGTGCTGGAATACAACAAAGAGGTCAATGGCGATAAAATCGCAGATCTGCTCCTGCCTTTGGCGGGTGCCGATATTTATGCACAAACGCCGGCGCATCTACGTGCTGACAAAACTATTGCAACGATTCTAACCATGCGTGACCGGATTTACAGTCTCACCAAATTACCGCGCACATTACGTGAAACCGGTAAGATTTCTGAAGCCCAGCTCGATGAAGTGGCAGAGAAAGCCCTGAATGATGGTTCCATCATTTATAACCCGAAAGAAGCTACCCTGGAAGATTTAAAATCTATCTTAAAAAAGGCTTGGTAATTACTGAAAAATAAGCCAATATAGCCGAAATTCCAGCCTGATGTTTTTTTAAACATCAGGCTTTTATCTTGCATAAGAAAAAATTCGATTTCTATTTTTGAATGGCACATTTTATGCAGGACAAAAGTCAAAAAAATAGCTAGCAAAAGCCGTTCTTTTCAAGTAGATTGGCGGACTTTTATAGAAAACTGTAGGGGGGATCGTTCGTCTCAAACGATCCTTATAAATATGACTGATCCTTGATCAACGATTAAGAGGATAACGCCGTTGACTAATATCTCTGGGACTCAATCGGCAGCTAAACTGCAAAAAACGCTGGGACTCTGGCACATCATTATTATTGGTTTAGCTTATATTCAACCCATGACCTTGTTTGATACATTTGGTCTGGTATCTGAAGAAAGTAACTTCCACGTTCCTACCTCTTACATTTTTGCACTGATTGCAATTTTGTTAACCTCCTTGAGCTATGGTCATATGATTCGTCGCTACCCTTCTTCGGGTTCGGCCTATACCTATGCGCAAAAATCCATCCACCCGAACGTAGGTTTCATGGTGGGTTGGTCATCCTTGCTGGATTACCTGTTATCGCCAATGGTCAATATCATCCTGGCGGTGATTTATCTGGAAGCACTTTTCCCAGACATGAACCATTGGGTTTGGGTCATTGGTTTAACCGCCTTTATGACCGCGATTAACCTTCGTGGTGCGAGATTTGTTGCCAACTTCAACAGTATGATTGTATTCGTACAATTGGGCGTCATTGCATACTTCACCTGGATGGTTTACCAACTTCTGGAAGGTGGCGTAAATGCAGACGGCACACTGGTCGATGCAAAGTACCAACTGTGGAGTTTAGAGCCATTCTGGAATGAGTTTACTTCTGTTGCTGCCCTGATTACCGGTGCAACCTTACTGTGCTTCTCATTCACAGGTTTTGACTCCTTAAGTTCTCTTGCTGAAGAAACTAAAGATACCGAAAAAACCTTACCTAAAGCGATTTTCTTGACTGCATTATTGGCAGGTATCATCTTCATCATCAGTACTTACTTCATGCAGATCTTCTTCCCGAATGATCCAAAAACTTACTTTGAAGATATCGCTGCAACACAGCCTGATATTTTACAAGCTGTCGGTGGCGTGGCGTTTAAAACAGTCGTACTTTACTTCGCAATTGTGACAGTCATGGCTTCTGGTATTTCAGCACATGCGGGTGTATCACGTCTGATGTACGTGATGGGTCGTGATGGCGTAATCAACAAGAAGATCTTCGGTCATATTAGTCCGAAAAACTACACACCTTCATACAACATCCTGATCGCTGGTGCAGTGGCTTTAACCGCTGGCTTTATGGATCTTGATTTTGTGGTGTCATTGATCAGCTTTGGTGCCTTAACGGCATTCAGTTTCGTCAACTTGTCGGTGATTTCACGTTATGCATTGCGTGATGGTCGTACCAAGAGTGCCAAAGAGATCATGAACTTTGTCGTGGTTCCTTTACTTGGCTTCATTTCAGTCTTTGCATTGTGGTTAGAAGTCGATGAAGCTTCGCTTAAATATGGTCTGATCTGGGCATTTGGCGGTATCTTGTACTTGGGTTATAAAACAAAAGGCTTCAAGCACCCAGCTCCTCAGCACAATGAATTTGACGATAAATAATATCTTTTCAATTCAAATAAAAAAGGCGCTTCATGCGCCTTTTTTATGTCTGTCATGTTTTGATTTTACTAACGCAGATAGCAATCAAAACCCATCTGGGTATTAACTCGATTATTTTCATAACCCAGTTTCTCAATAAACAGACTCCGATTAGACAATAACTTTTGCTCTTCCGGACCTAAACGGGCTCTATTCTTGATAGCCAGTTGATACATTTCATCCACGACATCCTGAAAAATGTCACAGACTTCTTCACGCTTGGCTAGCTTTAATTTACGCCCCCGCCAAGTCCATTGAAAATCATCCGAATCCAAGCTCTGCCCCCATTTTTCGATACGCGTATCTAAACGTTTCTGCATGTTGAGCAAACCCTGCTGTATTTCTGCCTGAGTAATAGGCTGAACTTCCTTTGTTGCCGATGTGGCAGCACTGCCCTCTTCCGCATTCACGGAAGCCGCAACAGTTCCAAGAAAACATGCGATGACAAGTTTTACTAGAGGCTTCAAAGCTGCACCTTTTGTTATATTTGATAAAGTTATAAATTCAAGCATACAACGAAGTGAAAAGCAGTTTATCTATTTGTTACACAAAATAAAAAAGCCACCCAAAGGCAGCTTTTAGAATCATCACAAATTTCCGCTTAAAGCGTTTTAAAACCCTGCTGACGCCAAGCTTCGTAGACAATTACTGCAGTAGCATTTGACAGGTTCAGACTTCGCGAGTTCTCTGCCATCGGTAAACGAATCCAATGCTTTTGCGGAAACATTAGACGAACATGTTCAGGCAGACCACGAGTTTCCGGCCCCATTAACAAGGCCACAGGACGGTTTAAATCCGAAGTATGCGGTGTTTCAGAACCTTTGGTGGTCAATGGATAGATTGCATCCAGACCAATGCCTTTACTTGCCAGATCAGCCAGACAGTCTTCGATATTTTCCCAAATCTGCATATTGGCATATTCGTGATAATCCAGACCGGCACGTTTCAGTTTTTTGTCATCCAGTTCAAAACCCAGCGGCTTGACCAGATGCAACTGTGCTCCGGTATTGGCACACAGACGAATGATATTGCCTGTATTTGCAGGAATTTCAGGCTCATATAAAACAACGTGGATCACAGCTTACTCACTTAATATATTTAATTCAGACACGACATTCGTCTTGCGCTCGGGCAAAGCAGTGCTTTGCTTATCCTCTTACTTCAGGCACAGCCTTCGTCTTGCGCTCGGGCAAAGCAGTGCTTTGCTTATTCTCGCTCATGCCATTGCAATTGTTCACGTAAGCGTACAACTTCACCAATAATGGTCAAAGTCGGGGCTTGAATCTGATGTTCGGACACTTTGGATGCAATATCAGCAAGCGTTCCTACTACAACTTTCTGTTCAGGCGTCGTACCTTTAGAAACCAAGGCCACTGGCATGTCGGCTCGCTGACCATGAGCGATTAATTCTGCACAGATTTTCTCCAGTCCAACCAGCCCCATATAAAGCACTAAGGTCTGGTTTTCATAGACCAACTCACTCCAAGGCAATTCTGGCGAACCTTCTTTTAAGTGACCGGTCAGGAAACGCACACTTTGCGCATAATCACGATGGGTTAATGGAATACCGGCATAGGCTGAACATCCTGAAGCTGCGGTAATCCCTGGAACCACCTGGAAAGTAATCCCAGCAGCAAATAGCTCTTCAATCTCTTCACCGCCACGCCCGAAGATAAATGGATCTCCGCCTTTCAGACGACAAACCCGCTTTCCTTCACTGGCATATTTCACCAACAAGGCATTAATTCCATCTTGCGGAACCGCATGATTGGAACGTGCCTTACCCACATAGATCTTTTCCGCATCACGACGGCACAGCTCCATAATTGGCGCTGAAACCAGTCGGTCGTAAATCACCACATCGGCTTGCTGCATCAAACGTAAGGCTTTTAAGGTCAACAATTCTGGATCACCCGGACCCGCACCGACCAAGTAGACTTCACCTTTTGGCTTTTGCCATTCTTGTAATGCTTGCTCGATCAGGCGATCTGCTTCCGCGATATTGTCGTTGAACACCTGTTCTTTTAGCGGACTGGCATATAAATCTTCCCAGAAAATACGGCGTTCATCCGGATTGACAATTTTAGCCTTAACCGCACTGCGCCATTTTCCTGAAAATTCAGCCAGCTTGCCCATACCATGCGGAATAGTCGTTTCCAGCTGAGTTCGGATCTGCCGTGATAACACGGGCGACGTACCATTCGATGCCACCGAAATGACCAATGGCGAACGATCAATAATCGCTGGCACCATAAACCGGCAATGCGGCGGATCATCAACACTATTGACCAGGACATTTTCCGCTTCACACAGTTCAAAGACCTGACGATTGGTCTCCGCATCGTCAGTCGCCGCAATCACCAGTCGATATTGACGTAATACAACTTCAGGATGAAAAGCTGCCTGCACATAGTGTCCTTGGCTATTTTGCACAATTCGCAGCAGACTCTCTTCGATTTCAGGCGCAATGACATGAATAATCGCACCTGCTTTTTGAAGTAAAAGTGCTTTACGGTATGCAATATGTCCACCACCGACAATCAGACAAGGTTGCTGTTGCAACTTTAACGAGATTGGAAAAATATCCACGAACTACCTCAAAATTATAAATCTGACTGTCTATGCAATTTTCATGCACATTTAGGGATGCTGAGATCGACAATTAGTCGATATAAGTCGCACCACCCATATATGGACGTAATACTTCCGGAATCTCAATCGAGCCATCGGCACGCTGATAGTTTTCCATCACTGCAAGTAAAGTACGACCCACGGCCAGACCTGAACCATTCAAGGTATGTACAAATTCAGTTTTCTTCTGATCCGCACGGTAACGCGCTTTCATACGACGCGCCTGGAAATCACCCATGTTTGAACAAGATGAAATTTCACGGTAAGTATTTTGGCTTGGTACCCAAACTTCCAAGTCATAAGTCTTGGTCGCACCAAAGCCCATGTCACCACCGCAGAGTAAAATTTTACGATATGGAAGTCCGAGTGCTTGCAAGATGCCTTCAGCATGGCCAGTCAATTCTTCAAGTACTTGCATCGAAGTTTCAGGTTTCACAATCTGAACCATTTCCACTTTGTCGAATTGGTGCTGACGGATTAAACCGCGAGTATCACGACCATAAGAACCTGCTTCACTACGGAAACATGGCGTATGCGCTGCATATTTCAGTGGCAGACGGTCTGCATCAATAATTTCATCACGTACGAAATTCGTCACTGGCACTTCAGCCGTCGGAATCAGATAAAATTCTTTTTCACCCTGCAGCTTAAACAGATCTTCTTCAAATTTAGGCAGCTGACCAGTCCCGCGCAATGAATCTGCATTGACCAGATAAGGCACATAGGCTTCGGTATAACCATTTTGATCAGTATGCGTATTTACCATGAACTGGGTAATGGCACGTTGTAAACGCGCCAATGGACCTTTCAATACACTGAAGCGTGAACCAGTTAATTTGGTCGCGGTTTCAAATTCAAGACCGCCCATCATTTCGCCCAGATCCGTATGATCTTTGATTTCGAAATCAAATTCACGTGGTGTACCCCATTTCAGGATTTCCACGTTATCGCTTTCGTCTTTACCTTCAGGCACAGCTTCATCTGGCAAGTTTGGAATAGACAGTAATTTTTCTTCAAGCTCAGTTTGCAGTTCAGCCAGTGCTGCTTCAGCCGCTTTGATTTCATCACCAATCGTAGACATGCGTGTCATGATTTCAGATGCGTCACCACCTACTTTTTTAATTTGACCGACTTGTTTGGCACCGGCATTACGTTCAGCTTGCAGGGTTTCTGTCTTAGACTGAATCTCTTTACGGCGTGCTTCTAGGGATGCCCACTCTTCAACATTGAGTTGAACACCACGTTTTGCTAAGGCTACATTTACAGCCTCAATATTATTTCTGAGTAATTTCGGGTCGATCATAATCAATCTTTGCAGAAGAAAAAAACTGGCTATAGTGTAAGCTCTTAACGTCAAAAAATACAGTGACCCTGACCCTAGCTGCGTCCTATTAGCACAATATTTAGGAAACTGACTGCTGCAAAATGGCTAAATATTCAGGCCGAATCACTTCCTTTAAATCCGCATAGGAGACTTTTAATTCAGTCATTCCTGCTGCTGCCGGAGCTAACTCGCCTGCCGGATACACCATCACCAGACTTGTTGTATCAAAATAATAGTTATCACTCAATTTTAACTGCTGTTGTTGAATACCCTGCGTATTCAGCCATTGAGCATTGACTCTATACATTGCATTCAGCAGTTTCTGCTCGCCGCCATTTAATAATAGTTGGGAGAGGGCTAAACGCTTTCTCTGCTTTAGATCAAAATTGATATATTCCACATGTTTCAGAGAAGCATTTTTGTTCCTCGCCAGATTGGAACTTTTTAAGGCAAAGATTGCCAGATGGGCACGCTGACCAATAAATTCTACCTTGATAAAGCGCTGATCCAGATAATGCGGCTCATCGGCTTTTTTCGGATTTTTCTGAGTGACTTTGGTGAATGCAACAGGCTCGGTATGCTGAATGCGCTCAATAAAATATTGATTAATCCAGTCAATATTGCTGTCCACCGTCTGTAGATCAAAGCGTACACAACCCTCTATTTCACACACCACTTTGGCTGCCCCTTTAATTGGAACGGTTTTGGCTTCAATTTGCACAACCCGATCTGTTTGCGCAAGCTTTGCCACTGAGCTGGATTGAGGCTGACAACCCAACATACTTACAGTGAGTAATAAAACAGCGTAAATTTCAGTAGTTTTAAATAGATTAATCTTCATCCTGAGCTCCAAAATTTTTGCAATTTCATTGACTCGACTTTTATTTATTCTAAGATGCTCTCGTGTTTAGATATAGCTGAACCTTGTAGTCTGTCCAAAACAATCCTGATGATCGGCAATAAAAAAGCAACCTCGAAAGGTTGCTTTTTTTATCTGGTTCATATTGATGCTTATTGATCAATGATGTCCGTACCTTTTGGTGGGGTAAAGTTAAAGGTAGAGGCTGGAATACTGCTATTTACTTTTACATTGCTAAATTTGATATTGGTGGTTTGTCCCAATGAATCCTGCAAGATCATCAAGCTTGGTGCTTTGTTTGCGCCAAAGCTAATGGTCAGGCTTTCAAACACACCATCGGTATTTTTAGGATACAGCGTGTAATAGGTTTTGCCTTTATTTGGCTGAGTCACCCGGTAAGACTGCATAATCTGGCTGGTGTTTCCTGACAGCAATAACGCCGGTGTATTAGCAACCTGCTCATCTAAGCTTTGACGAACGGCTTGTTGCAAGTCAGGATCATAAATCCATACGGTTTTACCCGTTGTTGCAATGACTTGCTTCGACGGTGCGGTCGTTTCCCAATAGAATTTACCCGGACGCTCGACTTTCATCACCCCTTTAAAGGTTTGGTTCATATGTTGTGCAGTCAAACCTTTTTTCTGGGTTGCTCTCGGATTGGTTACCTTGGTGCTTTGCTCGAAATTTGCAGTCATGCTACGCACATGATTGAGCTGTTTGACCAGACTGGCTGTTGCCTGTTGCTCCGAAGCTGCCACAGGTGCAGCAAACACGGTTGTACTCATCACCGGTGCTAAAGTCACTGCACCCAGAGCCATAGCACAGACGGTTTTACGAAGCATATTCATAATTTCACCTTTATATTTGGCGTGATCGCAATTTATTTGATAGCTCATCTTAAACGAAAATTAAAAGCTAAAATGATAGAAAATAAGAACTTTTGTATTGTTATTAATTCAAAATCGGTTTTTTTGTTCATCATCATGAAGATTTCAGGACAATTTTTACATGATTGAATGTCGATTAATCTAAACATTAATTTTCAGGCATAAAAAAACCCACAGTAACCGTGGGCTTTTTTCTATCTTAGCGGATTACGCGTCAACAGATACGTAGCGACGGCCAAATTGACCTTTCACTTCGAATTTTACTACGCCATCAGCAGTAGCAAATAATGTATGGTCACGACCCATACCAACGTTTTGACCAGCGTGGAATTCAGTACCACGTTGACGAACGATGATGTTACCTGCAGTTACAGTTTGACCACCGTAAACTTTAACACCTAACATCTTAGGATTCGAATCACGACCGTTCTTAGTCGAACCACCGGCTTTTTTAGTTGCCATGTCTATTTACTCCTCGTAATTAGCCTGAAATAGCTGTAATTTTCAACTCAGTGAACCATTGACGGTGACCTTGTTGTTTACGGTAGTGTTTACGACGACGCATTTTGATGATGCGGATTTTGTCGTGACGACCATGGCTAACTACTTCAGCAGTTACAGTAGCACCAGCAACAACTGGAGCACCGATTTGAATGCTTTCACCGTTAACAAGCATCAATACGTCATCAAACGTAATAGTCGCGCCAGTTTCAGCTTTCAATAATTCTACTTTAAGGGTTTCACCCTCAACTACACGGTGCTGTTTACCACCGCTTTGGATTACTGCGTACATAATGTACTCCAAACAAGCCCGTGTCGTCGTGCCGATAAAGGAATATATCGAACTTAAGACGTACGCCACTGGGGGATATCTAAGGGCGAGGATTTTAAGGGATATTCAAAAAAACAACAAGCCATTTTACTGAAATAATAATGAGCAGGATGCGCTAATTATTTAACTATTAAATAATTTCTATCAAATCAAATACTCAAGATATATTCAGCAACAAAATAATACAGCAGAAATCCGGCCAGTTTGATTAATATACTCAGCCTGACGAATAGGGCGATGCCCTGACCTTTCCTGATTTTTTATGGCTCGAAATATGGATCGAATCTACATAAGATCTATAAAAAGCTGATTTTTAGTGGAGTTTATGCATTTCTTAGGTTTCACTCATGTTATAAATTGTTAAACTACGCCCAGCGATTTACCAGACTAGAGGTTTTCTTTCACATGACCATCGACTTTAAGCAAGACATTCTCGCTCCTGTTGCTAACGACTTTGCTGCGATGGACACATTCATTAATGAAGGAATTACCTCAAAAGTTGCATTAGTGATGGCCGTCAGTAAACACGTGGTGGAAGCGGGTGGCAAACGTATGCGCCCGATTATGTGCCTTCTGGCCGCCAAGGCGTGTGGTGCTGAAAATTTAGAGCCGCACCGTAAACTGGCTGCAATCATTGAAATGCTGCATACCGCAACACTGGTGCATGATGATGTGGTAGATGAATCCGGTCTGCGTCGCGGCCGCCCGACGGCCAATGCCACCTGGAATAACCAGACTGCGGTTTTGGTCGGTGACTTTCTGATTTCACGTGCTTTTGATTTGCTGGTCGATCTGAACAACATGGTGTTGCTCAAAGATTTTTCGACCGGTACCTGTGAAATTGCTGAAGGTGAAGTGCTGCAACTACAATCCCAGCATAAACCGGAAACCACTGAAGCGACTTATTTGAATATTATTCATGGCAAAACTTCGCGCCTGTTTGAACTGGCCACCGAAGGTGCTGCCATTTTGTCGGATAAAGATGAATTCCGTCAGCCTTTAAAAACCTTTGCCGGACATTTCGGCAATGCTTTCCAGATTATTGATGACATTTTAGATTACACCTCCGATGCGGACACGCTCGGCAAAAATATTGGTGATGATCTCATGGAAGGTAAACCGACCCTGCCATTGATTGCGGCACTGAAAAACACCACCGGTGAGCAACATGAAA
Source organism: Acinetobacter lwoffii (assembly GCF_022809915.1). GTDB lineage: Bacteria > Pseudomonadota > Gammaproteobacteria > Pseudomonadales > Moraxellaceae > Acinetobacter > Acinetobacter lwoffii_M. The sequence goes on from NZ_JALGQY010000004.1 coordinate 74,808, forward strand.
TCATCCGTCGCAGTATTGCGACTGGCGGTACGGAACATCTGGAACAGGTCATTCAAATTGTTAATGAATCTGGTGCGCTGGATTATTGCCGTCAACGTGCTACAGAAGAAACTGAAATTGCAATTGATGCCTTACAGGCATTACCTGACTCCGAATATCGTCAGGCCCTGATTAATCTGGCCAAACTGGCCCTACACCGAATTCAGTAACTTTTAAACTCGCCTATGCATATTAATTTTCTAGATCTTTTTCAAAACATGCAACACCAGCTTGAACAACCTCGGGCGGTGCTGGATGAAAATCTTCTGATTGAACTGGTTGAAAGAATCAGACCAGAAGACAGCAGAAATACCGAAGAGATCGAAGCGAAATTCAATGCATTTATCCGGGCTTTATTACTCACCCCGAATGCGGTTGCCACGCTTCAAACCTTTACCCTGCGGATCATTAACCGCTATAAACAAACCGGTCTGTTTTCCGATACCGGTATTTTGTCTCTGGATGGATTCTGGAACCAGCTAAACCAGCGCCTTGGTGCACATGTCTTGCCGCTGATTCCTGACCATCAACAACTCCAGGAATTATTTCGCAAGGTTTTTTATCAGCGTACCGATAAATACTGGCTGGATTATTTTGATGAAGATGACTGGCAACGTTTATTTGCAGTCCTGAATCAGGGACATTCCAATCAGCCTGAAAAAACCCGAATCAAAGACCAGCTAATCAAGGCACTGACTATTTTGTCTTACCGGATCAGTGGTATTGGTCTGCACCCTGAATTTATTAATGCCCAGCCTGAACTGATGGAATATGAATCTCCTTTTCTGGTACAGAATCGTGAGATTAACGAGTTTATTCAGGAATATAAAAAACGCTATAACACAGTCACTCTAGTCGATTCGATCACGCCCCCCGATGCGTCGCAAGCGCTGGTGATGCTGGAACAATGTCATGATGTCGTGGCCAAGATTCGCCGTTCTACCAAGCGGACTGGTGTCAGTGTCAGCCTGACCTATATGCTGGCACTGCTGGAACAGTGTCTGGAACGGGTCGAAATTCTGCTGAATATGGTCATGGATGACGATGATCTGCGTTATCAATCCATTGGCCTGTTTATGGCGGACATTACTGAAGCAATTTATAGTGAACGCAGTGTGCGGGCCCTGCTGGCTACCAATAGTGAACTTTTAGCTTTACAGGTAACTGAAAATGCCAGCAAGACCGGTGAGCATTATGTGAGTACCGACAAGCAAGGCTTTCTGGCCATGTATAAATCGGCTGCAGGTGCTGGTGCCATCATCGCGACAATGGCCACCTTAAAAGTTCTGATGACACGCCTCACCATGGCTCCGTTAATGCAGGCTTTTAGCTACAGCATGAACTATTCGCTGGGCTTTATGCTGATTCATGTGCTGCATTTTACCGTAGCGACCAAACAACCGGCGATGACTGCTGCCGCACTGGCGGCTACTGTACAGCAGCGTAAAGGCTCGAAAATGGCTCAAATTGCCGAGCTGGCCGCGCTGATTGTAAATATCATCCGCACCCAGTTTGTCGCCATTTTGGGCAATATTTCGATTGCAATTCCCGTAGCAGCATTGATTACCCTGCTGTGGGATTTTGCGCTGCATGAACCTTTAATGAATCATGCCAAGGCTGCCAAAACCCTGCATGACCTGAATCCTTTTACTTCGTTGGCAATTCCGCATGCAGCAATTGCCGGAGTATGTTTGTTCCTGTCCGGATTATTGGCCGGTTATTTTGACAATATGGCCGTTTATCGCAAGGTCGGCCCGCGCCTGAAAGCCCATGTGCGTTTATCGCAGCTGATGGGGCAAGAGCGTCTTTACCGTTTTGCTGACTATATTGAACGTAATCTGGGTGCATTGGCGGGTAATTTTATTTTCGGAATCATGCTCGGCAGTATGGGCACCATTGGTTTTATTCTCGGTCTGCCACTGGATATTCGCCATATCGCTTTTGCCTCTGCCAACTTTATTCAAGGCCTGATTACCATCAATGGCCCTGATATCGGCTTGATCGTGGTGTCTTTTCTGGGTGTGTTACTCATTGGCCTGACCAACTTGTTTGTCAGTTTCACTCTGACGATTATTGTAGCCTTACGCGCACGCCGGGTGCGTTTTGAACAGTGGAAACCTTTGGCAAAACTGGTCATGACGCACTTCCTGACCCGACCTAGTGATTTCTTCTGGCCACCCAAGCAAAGCATTGAAATTGACGAAAATCATACATCGACAAAAACTCAAAACTGAGATAATTACACTATATTTAGCAACAAATTCCTTACGAAAAAAATGGAATTCGCATAAAATACGCACACTTGAAAAAAAGTGTACTGACAAGTACACTTTGGTTCAGACAATTGGCCGATCTGCGAACGGTTAAAAGGACAAGGATTTTTGGCATGCATTACTTGTTACTTTTTGTCGGTATTTTATTTTTAATTTTCAGTGTGTTCATCCTGAATATTCCCGCTTTAAACGAGCTCGACTTGCAAGCTGTGGAATGGATGAGTCTGTATCGCACCGAGTTTTGGAATCAAATTACTCAGTCCTTATCCTTAATAGGTGGCATGCCATTTGTATTATTTTTATCCACGCTATGGTGTATTGCATTGCTGTGGTATAAAAAGTATACAAACGCAATTTTTATATGTATCGGAATTATCGGAGGAATTCTCCTAGCTTGGCTGTTGAAATTTACGATTGCCCGACCCCGACCACCAGAATCCTTGCATCTGGTTGAAAGCTTTGGAAGTTCCTTTCCAAGTGCCCATAGTCTATATGCGGCCTGTCTGGCTTGTCTGGCAATTTACATCCATCGGCAACATTCCCGTTATACCCTCATCGTAATAGGTGCAGTGGTATGGATGCTGATGATGGGGATTTCAAGAGTGTATCTGGGCGTACATTTTCCTTCAGATGTCATATCCGGCTGGAGTATCAGTTTTATTTGGATTTCGTTGTGGTATATGGTCTGGATCAGATATTGCGCGGCTCACAAATAAGAAAATTTAGATATAAATCTAATTAGAGGTGGAATAATGATGTCTGCAAAGCTTTGGGCACCTGCCCTGACTGCTTGCGCATTGGCAACAAGTCTTGCACTTGTTGGTTGTAGCAAAGATCCTAAAGAGGGCCAGCAAGCTGGTGCTCAACAACAAATGCCACCGACTGAAGTCGGTGTTCTTGTTGCACAACCGCAAAGTGTAGAGCAGTCTGTAGAGCTCTCAGGTCGTACAACAGCATTTGAAATTTCAGATGTACGTCCACAAGCCAGTGGCGTGGTGCTTAAACGCTTGTTCACGGAAGGCAGCTATGTGCGTGAAGGTCAGGCCTTGTATGAAATCGATTCAAGCACCAACCGCACTACAGTGGACAATGCTCGTGCAGCGATTGCCCGTGCTGAAGCCAATCTGGGCGTATTGCGTGTGAAGGAAGGCCGTTACCGTCAACTGGTCGGTACCAATGCCATTTCCAAACAGGAATATGATGACATCGCGGCACAGGTCAAACTGGCTGAAGCTGATTTGAATGCCAATCGCGCAACTTTGCGTAATGCCGAAATCAACCTGGGCTATTCGACTGTACGCGCTCCGATTTCAGGCCAGACCAACCGTTCATCGGTGACGGCGGGTGCTTTGGTAACAGCGAATCAGCCAGAGCCATTGGTGACAATTCAGCGTCTAGATCCAATCTATGTAGATATCAACCAGTCAAGTGCCGAGCTTTTACGTTTACGTCAACAGCTTAATCAAGGCAGCTTGAACAGTTCGAACAACACCAAAGTCAAGTTAAAGCTTGAAGATGGCAGTATCTACCCGGTTGAAGGCCGTCTTGCATTCTCCGATGCCAGCGTGAACCCGGAAACAGGTACTGTGACTTTACGTGCAGTATTCCCGAACAAAAATCACCTGCTTTTGCCAGGTATGTTTGCCACTGCGCAAATCGTACAGGGTGAAGTACCGAATGCTTTCCTGATTCCGCAAGCAGCTTTGACCCGTACCCCAACAGGTCAGGCGATGGCGATGCTGGTCGGTGCTGACAATAAAGTGACGCCACGTCCAGTGACCACCGTTGGTTCCCAAGGCAGCAACTGGATTGTGACCGAAGGTCTGAATCCAGGCGATAAAGTAATTGTAGATGGTATTGCGAAAGTAAAACCTGAACAGCAAGTTGTACCAAAACCTTATCAACCTCAAGCTGCTGCGCCACAAGGTGCTGCACCGCAACAGCCTGCAACGAGCGAGAAAAAGGCAGATGATACTAAAGAGAAACCTGAACAAAAACCTGCTGCAAATGCATAAGGAGTAATGGTTCATGGCTCAATTCTTTATTCATCGCCCGATTTTCGCTTGGGTGATTGCATTGGTGATTATGCTGGCGGGTATTTTAACCATCAGCAAAATGCCGATTGCACAATATCCAACCATCGCGCCACCCACCGTGACTATTTCTGCGACTTATCCGGGTGCATCTGCTGAAACTGTTGAAAATACAGTGACCCAGATCATCGAGCAGCAGATGAACGGTATGGATGGCTTGCGCTATATCTCGTCTAACAGTGCGGGTAATGGTTCTTCGTCTATTTCCTTAAACTTTGACCAAGGTGTCGATCCTGATATCGCACAGGTTCAGGTTCAAAACAAATTACAGTCTGCGACTGCCCTGCTGCCTGAAGATGTACAGCGTCAGGGTGTGCGGGTGACTAAATCGGGTGCCAGCTTCCTGCAAGTTTTGGCATTCTATTCACCTGATAGCAGCCTGACCGCAGATGACATCAAAGACTATGTTAACTCGAATATTGCTGAACCTTTAAGCCGTGTGGCCGGGGTCGGTGAAGTTCAGGTCTTTGGTGGTTCTTATGCGATGCGTATCTGGCTGGATCCAGCCAAGATGGCCAGCCTGCAAGTAACGCCAAGTGATATTGCTACTGCAATCCGTACCCAGAATGCACAGGTTGCCGTAGGTCAGTTGGGTGGTGCGCCTGCAGTTCAAGGACAAGTGTTAAATGCGACGGTAACGGCTCAAAGTCTGTTACAAACGCCGGAGCAGTTCAGCAATATCTTCCTGAAAAATACCACTTCTGGTGCGCAGGTTCGCTTAGGTGATGTTGCACGAGTTGAACTCGGTGCAGATAACTATCAGTTCGATTCTAAATTTAATGGCAAACCGGCTGGTGGTGTAGCAATTAAACTTGCGACTGGCGCCAATGCCCTAGATACCGCACAAGCGGTTGAAGAGCGTTTAAAACAGCTACGTCCGAACTATCCGCAAGGCATGGTCGACCAACTGGCGTTTGACACCACACCATTTATTGAACTGTCGATTAAGAGTGTAGTTAAAACCCTGATCGAAGCGATTATTCTGGTGTTCCTGGTGATGTTCCTGTTCTTGCAGAACTGGCGTGCCACCATCATTCCAACCATGGCGGTTCCAGTCGTCGTATTGGGTACTTTTGCCGTCATTAACATCTTTGGCTTCTCGATTAATACCCTGACCATGTTTGCCATGGTATTGGCGATTGGTCTTCTGGTCGATGACGCGATTGTTGTGGTCGAGAACGTCGAACGGGTCATGGTAGAAGAACATCTCGATCCGGTGGCTGCAACTGAAAAATCAATGAAACAGATTTCTGGCGCATTGATTGGTATTACCTCGGTGCTGTCGGCAGTATTCGTTCCAATGGCTTTCTTCGGTGGAACCACCGGGGTCATTTATCGCCAGTTCTCGATTACGCTGGTCACAGCGATGGTCTTGTCACTGGTGGTTGCCTTAACCTTTACCCCTGCCCTATGTGCGACCCTGCTGAAACAGCATGATCCGAACAAGCCGGAAAGTAATGGTATTTTTGCGCGTTTCTTCCGCTGGTTTAATAGCAGTTTTGATAAGGTCTCTGTGAAATATCAGGGCGGCGTCAACCGTATGACTCACAGCAAGATTTTCTCAGGCGTGGTGTATGCCGTGGTACTGGGTATTATTGTGCTGTTGTTCCAGAAACTGCCTTCTTCGTTCCTACCTGATGAAGACCAGGGCGTGGTCATGACGCTGGTTCAGTTACCGCCAAATGCTACCTTGGAACGTACCGACAAAGTGGTCAGCACCATGACCAACTATTTCTTGGAAAACGAGAAAGAGCATGTCGAATCCGTCTTTAGTGTGGCAGGTTTCTCCTTCACGGGTGTGGGACAAAACGCAGGTCTGGCATTTATTAAACTGAAAGACTGGTCAGAGCGTCACAGTCCGGAATCTCAAATCGGTGCCATTATTCAACGTGGTATGGCGCTGAACATGATTGTCAAAGATGCGTCTTACATCATGCCACTGCAATTACCTGCAATGCCTGAACTGGGTGTGTCGGCTGGCTTTAACTTACAGCTCAAAGCTGCAAGTGGTCAAAGTCATGATCAGCTCCTGGCAGCACGTAATACGATTCTCGGTCTAGCAGCACAAGACTCGCGTCTGGCTGGTGTACGTCCGAATGGTCAGGAAGATAATCCACAGTACCGTGTCATTGTCGATCATGCACAAGCCGGTGCATTGGGCGTGAGTGTTGCTGAAATTAACAGCACCATGGGTATTGCTTGGGGCGGTTCGTATATCAATGACTTCATTGATCGCGGTCGTGTCAAGAAAGTCTATGTTCAGGGTGAAGCTGGCTCGCGTATGATGCCGGAAGATCTGGACCAATGGTATGTGCGTAATAACCGCGGTGAAATGGTGCCATTCTCGGCATTTGCTACAGGCGAATGGACCTACGGTTCTCCACGTCTTGAGCGTTATAACGGCGTATCGTCCATGAACATTCAGGGTACACCTGCTCCGGGTATCAGCTCGGGCGATGCAATGGTGGCCATGGAAGAAATTGTAGCGAAGTTACCAGAAATGGGCTTGCAAGGTTTCGACTTCGAATGGACAGGTCTATCTTTAGAAGAACGTGAATCTGGTGCACAAGCGCCGTTCCTGTACGCCTTGTCACTGCTGATAGTCTTCCTGTGTCTGGCAGCCCTGTATGAAAGCTGGTCGATTCCATTCTCGGTTCTACTGGTGGTCCCATTGGGTATTGTCGGTGCATTATTACTCACCTTTGGTGGAATGGTCTTGCTGCAAAACCCGAACCTGTCGAATAACATTTACTTCCAGGTGGCGATTATTGCCGTGATTGGTCTTTCTGCGAAAAACGCGATCTTGATTGTCGAGTTTGCGAAAGAATTGCAGGAACAAGGTGAAGAGTTATTTGAAGCGACCTTGCATGCGGCAAAAATGCGTTTACGTCCAATTATCATGACCACATTGGCCTTTGGTTTTGGTGTATTACCGCTTGCCCTGGCTTCAGGTGCAGGTGCAGGTAGCCAGCACTCAGTCGGTTATGGTGTACTCGGCGGCGTGATCAGCTCGACCTTGTTAGGTATCTTCTTTATCCCGGTATTCTATGTGTGGATTCGAAGTGTCTTTAAATACAAACCAAAACAACAAAATCAGGAGTATAAGTCGTAATGCAAAATGTATGGTCTATTACAGGTCGTAGCATTGCGGTATCTGCCCTTGCGCTTGCTTTGACGGCCTGTCAAAGCATGCGTAGTCCAGAGCCGGTTGCGCAGGCAGATATCCCGAGCAGCTATACCAATGCGTCTGGTACTTCTGTAGCAGAACAAGGTTATAAGAACTTTTTTGCCGATCAGCGCCTGTTACAGGTGCTGGATCTGGCATTAAATAATAACCGTGATTTGCGTATTGCTGCCCTCAATATTCAACGAGCTCAGCAACAGTATCAGATTACTGAAAACAACCAGTTACCGACGATTGGTGCCAGTGGTAGCGTATTGCGCCAGGACACCATGAATTCCCAGAATCGTGGTGCAGTGACGACTTATAATGTCGGACTGGGTGTAACTGCGTATGAACTGGATTTTTGGGGACGTGTCCGCAGCTTGCGTGACAATGCGCTAGATAACTTCCTAGCGACCCAAAGTGCGCGAGATGCGACGCAAATTGCCTTGCTTGGTCAGGTGTCTCAGGCTTGGCTCAGCTACTCGTTTGCCAATGCCAATCTGGCTTTGGCTGAACAAACGCTGAAAGCCCAGCTTGAATCGTTCAATCTGAACAAGAAACGTTTTGATGTCGGGATTGATAGCGAGCTTCCAGTGCGTCAGGCGCAAATCTCGGTTGAAACAGCACGTAATGATGTTGCGAATTACCGAACTCAGGTGGCACAGGCACAAAACCTGTTAAACCTGCTGGTCGGTCAGCAAGTGCCTGCGAATTTATTACCAGCACAACGCGTGACCCGCATCACTTCAAATACTGCATTGGGTTCAGGCTTGCCAAGTGATCTATTGGTTAACCGTCCAGATGTTCGTGCAGCAGAATACCGCCTGTCTGCGGCAGGTGCCAATATTGCGGCAGCACGTGCGCGTCTGTTCCCGACAATTAGTTTGACCGGTTCAGCAGGTTATGCCTCTACTGATTTAGGCGACCTGTTTAAATCAGGTAGTTTTGCCTGGTCATTTGGTCCGAGTCTGGATATTCCAATTTTTGATTGGGGTACCCGTCAGGCCAATATCCGTATTTCTGAAACCGATCAGCAAATTGCCTTGTCAGATTACGAAAAGTCGATTCAGACTGCTTTCCGTGAAGTGAATGATGCCTTGGCAGTACGTCAGAATATTGGTGATCGTCTGGCAGCTCAGCGCCGTCTGGTCGAAGCAACCAACACCACCTATCGCTTGTCTCAGGCACGTTTCCGCGCCGGAATTGACAGCTATCTGACGGTACTGGATGCACAGCGTGCGTCTTATGCAGCAGAACAAGGTTTGTTATTGCTTGAACAGGCCAATCTGAACAATCAGGTTGAAGTCTACAAAACCCTGGGGGGCGGCTTGAAAGTCAATACGACGGACACCTTGCCGAATACACCGTCTATATCTGAACAGCGCCGTGCGGCAGAACAACCAGCGCAATAAATTCCAGACAGATCAGGAAAAGCTCACTTCGGTGGGCTTTTTTTTATTGCATTTTCGAGGCAGTTTTCCTATTGTCATAGACCAGCGATTTATTTAGAAAACATGCACATGTTACTTAGCAATCTGGAATCTGTACCGGGACATACCATTCGCCAGCAAATTGATGTGGTGTATGGCAGTACCGTACGCAGCAAACATGTCGGACGTGACTTATTGGCCGGCCTGAAAAATATTGTCGGTGGTGAGCTTACCGCCTATACCGAACTGCTGGAAGAATCCCGTCAGGAAGCCATGAACCGCATGATTGAAAAAGCCCGTAGTATGGGTGCCAATGCGATTGTCGGCATTCGTTTCTCGACCTCTAATATTGCCCAAGGTGCTTCTGAACTCTTTGTTTATGGGACAGCCGTAGTGGTTGATCCGATCATGCCAAAATTGCCCGACCCTTTTCCGCAGGAAGATTAAAGCATGGATGGTTTAATTCTCCAGATCATCATTTTTGCCATTCTGTTTAGTGTCGGTTTCGGTTTTGGACTTTATAACGAACGTAAACATTTTCGTTATCTGGATGAACAGGAACAACGTCTGGTCTATATCCGGGTGAATAATAGCCGCTTCGCTGTGTCTGAATATTCCGGACAGATGATCAGCAGCAATGTGGTCATTTCCCATGATTATTTTAAATATGCGATTGCCAATGTACAGAATATGCTCGGTGGCCGTCTGACCAGCTATGAAAGTGTCGTAGAACGCGCACGACGTGAAGCAATTGTACGTTTAAAACTGGAAGCCGAAAAAATCGGGGCGACTCAGATTATGGGCATTCGGCTCAGCACCACTGAACTCGGTATGCAAGGTGGCATGGTGGAAGTCTTTGCTTATGGCACTGCAATCCAACAACCTGCTCAATCGATCTAAACCTCGGTTCAGAAAAAAATTTATTGAGATGATCACGCCTGCTGCGCGATCCGCGCAGTCAAATCAGTTCGACACCTTTAGGATGAAATGTCGTAGAGGAAATAACTGAGGCTGATACTCAGGCCGTTGCAATCTTCTTTATTGCAAACGGTTCTGTGCTAGGATCTTGAGAAGTCAGCAAAACAAATATAAATGGCATGATGCAGCTTCTTCAATCTATAAAAACGGCACTTCAATCCCGTCTGTATTTCTTTATTATTTTCCCAGCCATCATTGGATTTTATCTGGTTTTACAGACAGTCACCCCTTTGAGCTGGTCAAGCTGCCTCTTGATCAGCTGGAATATCGCGATTTACGCTTATTTATTATTGACCATAAAAAAACTCTGGCGTATTGATCATGCTCATATTCTGCAACGCGCCATGCAACAGGATGCCAGCAAATGGATCATTCTGTTTCTGGTGATCATCACCCTGATCATGTGTTTTATAGCGATTATTATTGAAATTAATCATTTACCCAAAGACACTACCATCCGAACCGGCCATTTAATCTTGTCAGTTCTGACCATTATTTCAGCCTGGTTCTTGATGCATACGATTTTTGCAATTCATTATGCGCATGACTTTTATTTGGCGCTCGACAAACAGCAACAAGGCGGACTGGATTTCCCCAATACCACCAGACCGACTTATCCAGACTTTCTATATTTTAGTTATATCATCGGGACTTCTGCGCAAACTGCAGATGTATCCATTACTTGCCAATCCATGCGGGTTTTAAATACCCTACATTTGCTTTTGGCTTACGGATTCAATACCACCATTCTGGCCATCAGCATTAATGTAACGGCAAACTTTATCAGCACTTAAAAAGTTTTTTGGATAGTGGCAGTACCCTGAAAATAGCGATCTACCGCCCAATCAGCTACCACTACCCTGCGTCTAACCTGACCAGTTTTTAAATTAGGTCAATCACAGTATTTGATTGCTTCAAGCGGTGAGACCTTTACGCAATTCATCTTCGACGATGCTGAGTTCAATTTCACTAAATTTACGAATCTCACCTTCAGCATGCTTTTCTAGCATGCCACCCAGCAAAGGCACTTTGACTTTGACTGTCCAGTTTAACTGGAACTGGATCTGGTCTTCATCTCCAGTGACTGCACGCTGACAGATGGCCTCGATCGGCAAGTTCGCACCGAGTTGTACCGTCGAAGTCATTTCATTCAGATCGCTAACATCGGTACGCTGCAAACGGAAGGCATCTTTGAGTAATTTTTTTGCGATATCCGGAATATTAACATCCAGATTATAAGCGCGTTTCAGGGTATACATATGCCCCTGCTTTTCCGAAACCAGGATTTCCAAGTTTTGCGCAGGAATTCGATGGCAAACTGCCTCATGCAAACGAATATCATTGGCCAAACGCTTAAATTCATCAATAGACACGCCATTGATAATTGCTTTCACGGTGAACTGATGTGCCATGCTATTTTTTCCTTATTTTTATTACGATATTCGCCTATGCCACTCTCGGCTGATGCGAATAAAAATCAGATACAGAGATGACTCTGCAATTTATATCAACTTTATAGCGGATGTCATTATTCTTTTATCGGGAAATTCCGGCAGCCCGGTCAATGTTTGCAACATAGTTTTACTGAAAGCTGTGCCTGTCCACAGCTGATCTGTAGCTGCGCTTCGCCATAATAAATCACGGCATGAAACTCATCGGCACCATCGTCCAGACCGGAAACAGAGTATTCTGTAACAGCTGGGAAAGCCTGCAGCCAGTCAGCCTTATAAAAATCAGACACAGAATCAAACTGCAAATACAGTTCAGGCTCAGCTTCGATCTTCATCGCCAGTGCAATAAACTTCTGTAATTGTGCTTGATGAAAATCAATGATCATAGTATTTCTGCCTTTTTAGTCCGGATCATTGCTCGCCAGACTTCGTAAAATCTAAACGACTATTTCGAGGGTACGACTCGCGAGTCTTGAGGTTTTTCTAGCACAAGATTATGGCTAAAAGGAGATAAATTATATGGGCTATTTCTGCCAAGCGGCAGAAAAAATCTGAGCTAAGGCATGAGATACCTTTTCTGAATTACAATGGCTTAAGTACCTAGCCTGAGATCTTCAATCGACAGAATGACTGAAAGTTGTGTTCTAAGCACAGTCAGAATGCAAAAGTTCCCTGCGAATTTCATGCCGGTGCTCTTCTCCAAAACGGTCGACATGTGCATAGAATACGCCATAGCGACCGACATAATATTCCAGTGACTGATCATAAAAATTCCAGAAAATAGACCATTCGCCTAAATCCATCTGACGAATCTGGGTGCCACTATGCATTGGCATTTTTTGTAATAGTTCTTGCTGTAACTGTTCGGCCTGTGCCCGATTCTCAATATGCACCTGCCGTTGAAAGAATAGCTGTGCCACATCGTCAAACAGTTCCAGTTCATAAGCATCCACCAGATGTACTTGCTGCTCTTGCTCGATGACCTCTTGCTCTGTCATGCTGGAAATCTGTGCCGGTTTTTCTGGTCGCTGACGCGCCAGATGGCGCTGAGCTTTATAGATCTTTCTGCCTACGATCCAGGCAGCATTCAACATGAATAAAACACATAACAACAGCAGTAATTTCAGCATGGTGGATGATCTCATGTGACTAATTTTATTTTTATGGTTATAGGATCAAGATTCATTTGAATAGTCCCTTTTGACCCAGCATACGTCTATTTTTTATACAGTGCAAACTTGAGGCTTATTTTTACTATTTATCTTCTCTGCTTGCTCATTTTACCCAGATTCGAACTTCGATTTATTTAAAAATTGATTTACTTTGATTTTTTATTTTTAACTCCCTAATGAGATTCAAGAACTTGAGATAAACAAACAGGACAAATCAGCAACAGAACAGATCTTCACATGGATAAATCACGGAAAATATTCTCAAAAAACTACAATATTGTTCTGTTTTTTACCCTCTTCTTTTTTATCAAATAAACCTTCCCTATAAATGTTCGAGAAAATGAATAATATTATGATTCGTGAAGGGAGGGTCGAAGATATACCTCAAATTATTCAGGTCATTCATGACAGCATTCAGTCCTGTGTACTGGATCATCAGCGTGAAGAAAGCAAAATTCAAACCTGGCTAGAAAAATTTGATCATGCCAGCCTGATTGTCGATATGCTGTATAACGATTGCTGGGTTTATCTCATATATGACAAGGTCGTCGGATTCTTATTGGTCAGTGATGCTGGAGAAATCCGGATGCATTATGTGGCCCAACACTGCCAAAGACTGGGGTTCGGCACCGAGTTATTTCAACAAATGCATCGCACTTTATTAAAGAAAAAAATTCATCAGATTGAAATACAGTCTACCCAAACTGCCTTAAGTTATTATCAGCACTGCGGCTTTCATCCACATTCTGCCGAGTCAGAAGATGAATCGCGCTATCTGTATAAATATGTTTTTTAATCGACCTCTTTTTCAATTTTTAACTGATCACGTCCTGCCTGTTTGGCGGCGTAGAGCTGCACATCTGCCGCTTTCATCAATTCATGAATATCTGCATAGCCATGGTTTTGTTCAACCCAGGCCGCGCCCATACTGACCGTAACATAATCTTTTGCATCTGGCCGATTCAGATGTTGCATACGCTGTTCCCGAATCTGGTTTAACACATTTTCCAGATTTTTCAGGGCAGTTTGCACCGGCATTCCAGTGAGCAGAATCGCAAACTCTTCACCACCATAACGTGCCAGATAGCCAGATGGTGGCAAAGCAGCTTGAATAATCCTGACCAGATTTTTCAGGATTTCATCGCCTTTTAAATGGCCATAGTAGTCATTATAGTTTTTAAAAAAATCGACATCGAGCATGGAAAAAATCAAGGTATGTTGCGGCTGTTGCCGAGTCTGTAAAAACTGCTGCTGGATTTCATGATTTAAGGCACGCCGGTTAAAAGCCCCCGTCAATGCATCAATATTCATCTGCTGTTCCAGTTTGGCATTCACTTCACGCAGCTGCTGAGTGCGTTCTTTGACTTTTTGATCAAGCGAATTATTGAGCGCGATCAGGTTCAGGTTTAGCTGTTCAGTCTCATAAGTTTGATGTGCATAATGTCTGGACTGCTGAAACATAATTAGTAAGGCATAGATACTGGTTGAGATAAAGAACAGATGCGTGGTTTTAATTACATTGATCAGCAACAGATAATCATTCAAAAAGGTGACACAAAGGAAAATAATCGCAATCAGATTTAAACGCGAATAATGCTCTTTATAACGTAAGGTCTGATAAAAGCCGTAAATAAAATTACCGATGATGACCAAGGCAAAAATTGCACTAAATAGGGCCAGACGTTCGAATATCTCAGGAGGTGAAAATAGGGTAAAAATAATGTTAAAGACAAGTAATGCCACCGCGATATAATAAATCACCGGATTTAAATAGCGCCGGTTAAACAGATGCATATAACTGAGAAAAAAGAAGGCAGCAATAAAAGTAAACAGATACTCTAAGCGGGTTCCCCACAGCCAGTTGATATTGGTAAATACCGAATAGGCATAAGGTGCAGAAAACAGGTTATGCAGGGCCAAAAAGACAATAAACCAGCCAAAAACAAAGATACTTTTACTGTTACGTTCTCGTGATCCCCTGAATACCGAAAATAGAATGGTAAACACCCCCACCCCAAGTACCGCGCCGCACACCATGGCGATACTCATCATGAGCTGCTGGAATTGGCGATTGATGGTAGCTGCAACGCCGATCTGCATTGGTCGTTCGAGACCGCCATGCAAGTGGGTATAATTGGAAGCCTGAATGCTTAAGGTAATATACTCAGTGTCTGGAACAAAATAGCCAATACGCGGTGCTTTCTCAGTCACCTGTTTGTCAGGTGTGGTACTGATTTCCCCGAGACGGACAATAAACTGTCCATTGACATATACCCGATAGGCGCCGTATTGGGTTGGAATCCGAATCGCGATGCGTCGCCCGAGAAATTCTTTCGGAATTTTAAAATAACCAATAAAGGTACCGTAGCCAGAATTTGAACCCGCCAGAGTTTTAAAAGAGGCTGGTAATTCAACTGTTTTTGACTGCAGTACAGGACTGGGCTGAATAATAAACTGGCTCGGATAAAACAGCCATTTTCCCTGCAAAGGACTCGTACTATGTTCGGTAAAATGGACTTCAGTAATATGGTCGTGAGATTGCTGCTGAAATGACGGCGACGGGAGTTCATCCTGAGCGATTGCTGAACTTGTGATGCAAGTCATGCAGCTAAAGGCCCAGACAAATACAAAAAAACAGACATTCCTTATCGAGTTATGCAAATACGTTCTATCTCAAGATAATTCTTTATTATTCTTATAATTTACAAGGAATATTTTTGATTTCAAATCTTTTTAGATGTTTTTTGTAGCTTATCCAGCACAGCCTATTTTGAAGCGACTGCACCGGAACCAGCGTATATCTTTAAATAAAAAATATCACTTATATTCAGCAAGTTAAATCATTTTAATCACGTGTTTTTACGTCAAACAGTTCAATTTCAAAAATCAGGTTGGAATTGGCTGGAATGACTTTACCCATTTTACGTTCGCCATAGGCCAAATGTGCAGGCACCATCAGTTTACGCTTACCGCCAACTTTCATTCCCAGAATCCCCTGATCCCAGCCTTTGATCACACGACCTGTGCCAATGACAGTTTCAAAATAATTACCACGGTCAAGAGAAGAATCAAACTTGGTTCCATCTTCCAGCCAGCCGGTATAGTGCGTGGTAATTAGGGCACCTTTCACCGCTTCTTTACCTTCGCCTACTTTTAAATCAATAATTTCAAGTTCGTTGATCATGGTTATTTACCTAAGAGGGGCATAAAATTCAAAGCTCAGTATAAACTGGATTGCTCTGTTTTTTTAAGCTTGGGACATTGATGGGTTAAAAGCTGAGTTCCTGAATATTCTTATCATTGAGTAAATACTGGGTTAATTCTTGATGATTCTTGGCCGATCCCATCAGAATCCAGCGTCCGACAATCTGTTGGTCAATTTTTTTTTGTGAGGAATGCACCACTTTTAACTGATAACGTTTAAATAGCATTTCGTAGTGATTGGAATCATTTTGATCAAATGGACAAACGATTTCATAGTTGCGTTCCTGATTCAGAGATTCGATGCCGCGCTGGACATACATCAATAGAACCAGTACCGCCATGACAATAAAAGTGGCCCAAATACTTAAGAGTTCATAGCCTGCACCGACTGCCATGCCGAGTGCTGCCGTCATCCAGATGGTAGTCGCGGTGGTAATTCCAGAAATACGGTTATCATCTTTCAGGATAACACCAGCGCCCAGAAAACCCAGCCCAGTCAAGACATTGGCGGCCAGCCGGTCAGGATTGGCCACGCCTATTTTCAGGGAGATAATGGTAAATAAACAGGAACTCAGACTGACCATAATCATGGTACGCAATCCGGCAGATTTACTGTGATACTCACGCTCTGCACCAATAATTGCGCCAATCGCGACAGCTAGCAGTAAATCATAAAGTTCATGGTACATGGTGCAACCCTGCGTATTCTTATTCCTCAGATATACGCAATTTGAGCTACAGGATACAAGTCCAGACTTGCATCCTTATTTGGCCTTATTGTAACTGTTCCCACTCCACCAGCACCTGGCCCTGATCGCCAATCAAGGTCCATTCACCATCCATCACATTGAGCTGTAACTGCATGGTGCGTTCGCATAACTGTGGCAATGCGTCGGTGGTTGCGGTAGATAACTTCCACACTTCCACATTTTTTAAGGTTTTTAATTTGCTGCTGCGCTTATACCATTCATCCACCGCAGAACCATAGGTGACAACTGCGACCTGCTTGCAACGCGCACTGGCCTTTTTGACTTTATCTTCATCCGGGCTACCGACTTCAATCCATTTGACCAGTTGACCGGTCAGATCTTTTTCCCAGAGTGCCGGTTCATCGGTTTCAAAAAGATCCTTGGTAAATTCCAGCGCTTCATCGGCATAGCGTGCATAGGCCAAAATACGCACCATCAAGCGTTCAATGGTTTCTGAAGGATGCAGCGCCATCGTCAGCTGATAGTCTGCATAACGATGCGTATCCATGTCCGCAATATTCAAATCAACCTTATAAATCGTCGCTTTTAACGCCATCACATAATCCTCAAATTTGGCGCCTAGCATATAAGATTTAGCGCTATTTTGCTGAACAGATTTAGGCCAATAATTCATTCAGCATACTAGAAACAGTACCGTTATTTTTCCAGATCGATACGACATTGCATCAGGGCAGTTTCAAATGCCAGCCAATCCCGTGACTGTTGATAAATCACTTCTACCCGGTTATCAATGCCTTCATCTACCGACTGACAATTAAACTGTTCAGGATTGAAATTAAAGCTTTTCCAGCCTTGGTCGGTATGAAAAATCCCCTTGATTCTGAGCCAGTCTTTTTGTTCACAGAGCAGATCCAACAGATCATAAAAATTAAATTGCCAGCGTTTTGGCAATTTCCAGCCAGCGACCTGATAACCCTGCGCACTTTCTACATAATGATAAGGCATCTGCTGAATCACTACGGGCGTATCCGCTGAACGGGTGATCTGTTGCTGTTTTAACAAAGGCTGGATCTGACGGGCAGAACCCCGATAGTCCTGTTTGATCTGTTCGATATCGAGTTGCCCTTGCTCAGTCATTAACCACTGTTGCGCATAAGGTTGATATTCCGCCTGAAGCTGCGTGAGCGCTGCGTGATCTGCGGCTGTCATCAAATCCGTATGTGAAATCACCACAATATGCGCTGCCTTGAGCTGGTCTGCATACAGGTTTTGCTGGGTCCAGTCCCGATCATGCAAACGCGAACCATCCACCACAGTGACTAAAGCCTGCATGTTTAAATGGCTGTGCCAGTGCGGTTCGGTCAACTGTTCCAGTAATTGTCCCGGGTGTCCCAGTCCGGTAGGTTCGATAAACAGCCGATCCGGTTTCACTTCTGACAGCAGGCGTGACAAGGCAATCTGCATCGGCAATTGACTACTGCAACATAGACAACCACCCAGCAGCTCTTTGACTGCATAACCCTGATCTTGTGGCAATAACTGCTGGTCTACGCCAATCTGGCCGAATTCATTCATCAGCACCGCCCAGATTTCCTGTTCCGGTTTTTGCTGTAGTAAATGTTTGAGTAGTGTGGTTTTACCTGCACCCAAAAATCCGGAAATGATATGGACAGGAATAGCCTGCGACGCTGACAGAATTTTCAAAATCGGCTCTCAAGAGATTGAATAGAAATAGCAATGCTCTGCATTATAAAGCACAGTGTGACTTTAAAATGCGTGTTCTTAGCAAACACGGCGTGAAAATCACAGAGATAAAAATTAATGGAATGATCCAAAATTACCAATTTTCTATGTTAACTTTTATTTCAAATTTGGTTTTTGAAATATTCATACACACTTTCATTAAATAAAACTCTGCATAATTAACAGAAATAAAACAACTTTCTTAGTTTTGTATCTGCAGAGTTATTCCCTGCGTGTCGCTTTTGTTAATTGATTTGCTCAGTAAAATTTCAGTGCTTAGGATGGGCATCTGTCGAATTGATGTGATGGTCAGCTCGGCAGATTACATGACATGAATAAAAGGATGCCAAAAATGAAATATGCACAAATCTTACTTGCCACTACGCTTACTGCTGCTGCAGCCACCAGTTTTGCTGATAGTAAAACTACAGATGCGAAAACCACCACTGCAGAAGAAAAAGTGATTGTGACTACCCAGGAATTACCTGAATCGAATGCTCCTGTTGCAGGCGCATCTGCAGAGCAGCCTGCTGCCTCTGAAGCTGCTGCGGAAACTACGACACCTGCAAAACCTGCTGCACGTTAAGTGATTGAACAACTCGTTTAATCCTTCAATGAAGATATCAGGGACAGTAATTCTCCAGTAGGCTTTGTCCTATACTGCCCCCGATATTATTCGATGCTGAATCATGCTTGATGCTGGTTCAGCATTTTTATTGCATAAAATCTATTTATCACCATAGTCAAAACTGATCATAGAATTAATACAGGCTATCAAATTTTTATTATTTTTATAATTAAAATCAATTATTTATTTAAAAACCACCTATTTCAATCCAATATTATCCATATACTTAAGCTACTATTGCCTAACTTGTTTCTGGCTTCTAACTGTCCCTTAATAGCATCAAATGCAAGTCGATTGAGTGGACATTCGCTATGAGCAATACTAATTACACTACTGAAGTGGCAATCCTTGGCGCCGGCCCTGTAGGCTTAACCATTGCCAACTATCTGAGCAAGCAAGGCGTAGCTGTCACGATTGTCGAGCAACTGGATAGTTTGATTGATTACCCACGTGCGATTGGAATCGATGATGAATCCTTACGTACCATTCAATCTTTGGGTTTAGTCGATCAAGTCTTACCGCATACCACTCCGAATCATGCGATGCGCTTCTTGACGCCTAAAGGTCGCTGTTTTGCAGATATTCAGCCTTTAACACGTGAGTTTGGTTTCTCGCGCCGTAATGCCTTTATTCAGCCACAAGTCGATAACGTTCTGCTGCAAGGCTTAAAGCAATATAAAAACACCCAAGTGCTGTTTTCTCGTCAATTGACCCAGTTTAGTCAAGATGCTGACGGCGTAACACTTAACCTGCAAAATAAAGAGGGCGATGCAGAAACCATCCGCGCTCAATACCTGATTGCTTGTGATGGCGGTAATTCTTATGTGCGCCGCAACCTGGGCATTGCCTTTGAAGGTGAAACCGCACCGAATCAATGGATCGTGATCGACCTTGAGAATGATCCGCTTGCTACACCACATATTTACTTATGTTGTGATCCGGTTCGTCCTTATGTATCAGCCGCATTGCCACATGGTATTCGCCGGTTTGAATTTATGGTTATGCCGGGTGAAACGCAGGAAGAACTGAGCAAACCGGAAAATATTGCCAAACTTCTGTCCAAGGTGTTACCAAGCACGGATGGTATTGAAGTGATCCGTCAGCGTGTCTATACTCATAATGCCCGTATTGCGGACAAGTTCCGTGTCGACCGTATTTTGCTTGCCGGTGATGCTGCGCACATTATGCCGGTATGGCAAGGTCAGGGCTATAACAGCGGTATGCGTGATGCCTTTAACTTGGCCTGGAAAATGGCGCTGGTTGTTCAAGGCAAAGCTGGCCCAGCACTTTTAGATTCGTATCAGATCGAACGTAAAGACCATGCCAAGGCGATGATTGACCTGTCGGTGATGGCAGGTCACGTACTGGCACCACCGAAAAAATGGCAAGGTTTTGTTCGTGATGGTATTGCCTATGCCCTGAACTACATCAAGCCGATCAAACAGTACCTGCTGGAAATGCGTTTCAAGCCAATGCCGAAATATCATGACGGCGCACTTTTGAGTAACGGAGCCAAGAACTCTCCAGTCGGTAAGATGTTTATCCAGCCTCAAGTTCAACTGGCTTCGGGTGAAACCGTATTACTGGATGAAGTGATCGGCAATGATTTTGCGATTATTGCCTGGGGTGTTGATCCGAAATGGGGTCTTAGTCCGGAGACGTTGCAACAGTGGAAATCGCTCGGCGTGAAATTCATCCAGGTAATTCCTGCGGTGCAATTGCAAAATAACCAGCGCAAAGAGTATGAAGATGTCATCACTATTGGTGATATCGGCACAAATATCCGCTCGTGGTTTGGCAACACGTCTGAATCCGTTGTGATCTTACGTCCTGACCGTTTCGTGGCTGCCCTGGCCATTCCTCAATCGATGGAAAGCACCAGCCAGCAACTGTTTAAAAAGCTTTACCTGAAATAATATTAGGGTCACCTTTCACCACGCTTCGGCGTGGTTTTTTTATTGTTTTTAGATATCCCGGACAATATATAGACCGAGGAATTAGACTCGGTATTCCTGAAACCACGGAATATCTTTCAGGGAATCACGGCGAGCCATCTGCTGCAGGAAGGGCCTGAACTCGTCAAATGGCGGTAAAATTTTCGCAGATATGGCGAAGATCAGAGATCCGCCGCCGAGACTTTTTCACCCAACAGATAAGGACTAGCCTGCCCGATGCCCTGTTGCAGAAAATCAAATACGGCTACTTCATTCCCAAAACTTAAACTTCTCCGGTTCTTTTCAATATTTTCTGGCGACACCTGCAAATTTTTTATATCGATATATTCGGTGAAGGGTCCATGACAGAAAAATATCCATTTTAAATACGCCCCACGCTTCGGATCATCCAAAGCAGGTGCCAATCCTTTGTCACGATATTTATCTGCCAGATAGATAAAAATGGCGGCCATTTCTGAAATGACGATCTCCTGATCTACCAGACAGGGAACTTTTCCCATCGGATTGATCCGTGTATACGCCTGCTGATGCATATGCTCATAGGCAACTTCCACCTGCTCAATCTGATCTTCAATCTGCAATTCTTTCAGCAAAGGCAACAAGGTCAAGCCACGTGATTGTGGGTTGTTATAGAGCTTCATCATCCTGCTTCAACCGGTTTTTATTGTTAGAGGTTCAGTATAAAGTGATTTGCAGTCCCGATTTAAAAGGATGTGCTACAGATCATTTCTGTCGCACGGCTTTTTAGATGGGCAGATTGAAGGTTTAAATATTAAAAAAGATCCACACAAAACTTTTCTTTTAATACTTTCAAAATCAGATCAATCACCACATGTTTTTGATCCTTGCGATAATTGGCATAGAGCCCAATCATCGGCAACGGTTCCAGCGTCTTTTTCACCACAATATTATCGCCGAGCAATGGAATCACATAGGCCGGCACCAGACTCCAGCCCACCCCATCCCTACCAGATTGACATTGAGCAGGATATTGGTGGAATACTGCACCACATTCACTTTTAATTTAGACTGTTTAAAAAAATCCTGAATCAGCTTATGCAGTTGCGGTGAGGACTGCTCATCACTAATTACAAAGTCCTGATTTTCAAAACTCTTGATACTGACATAGGGCAAGGCCGCAGCCGGGGAATCTTTGGGCACAATCAAGGTTAAAGGCTCATCAAAAATGCGGATCGAATCAAACTCACTTAACTGCCCCGGATAACGGGTAAAGGCAATGTCGATCTGTCCATTTCTTAAGGCACTAAACTGCTCTGCATCGGTCAGACTATGAAACTGTGCTTTCAGTTCAGGAAAATGCGCGCGGATATTCGGCATGATATAAGGAAAGACTTTCATTTCCGCGACCGGCACGAATCCGATATTCAGCTGATCCTGCTGTGCATTCGCGATCTGTCTGGCAGACTGAATGGCGCGCTCTGCATGCTCAAGACTCAGCAAAGCTTCTTTTAAAAACGCCTGTCCAGCTTCAGTGAGCCCGACCTTACGGTTATTCCGCTCCAGCAACTGTACGCCAACCTCACGTTCCAAATCCTTGATTTGTTGGCTCAGTGATGGCTGTACTGTATTTAATTTTTCCGCGGCACGGGTAAAGTTCAGTTCCTGCGCCACTGTAACGAAATAACGTAAATGTCTTATTTCCATTTTATAACTCCAAACTTGCCGGGCGATTATTTTGCTTTTTGGCAACATACTGACGATAAACCAATATCGTCACAATGACGAGTGCGGCACTCAAAACATAAGTAGTTTCAAAGCCCCAATAGGCAATCAATACTCCCATTGCCACGGAACCGATCGCTAAACCCAGATCAAACAGGGTAAAGAAGGTTGAAATCGCATGTCCCATACGCTGTTTGTCGACCGACTGAATGGCCAAGGTCTGCAAACATGGGAATAGTGAACCATAACCGATGCCAATAAAGACTGCCGACAACCATAATATCCATTGATTGGAAATCAGACTGACAATCACCAGACCAATGGCAAAGAAAATAAAT
This sequence comes from Acinetobacter lwoffii, assembly GCF_022809915.1. GTDB lineage: Bacteria > Pseudomonadota > Gammaproteobacteria > Pseudomonadales > Moraxellaceae > Acinetobacter > Acinetobacter lwoffii_M. The sequence continues at coordinate 97,671 of NZ_JALGQY010000004.1, forward strand.
GAAGGATAAATAACCGCACTTGGCCCCTTGCGGTCATAAATCTTTCCGACCCAAGGTCTGACCAGCAACATGGACGCTGCAAATACAATAAAGAATACGCTGGTATAGCCCAAAAGCTGCTTGGTTTCACTAAATGCGGTAATAAAACTCATGATGCCCGAGTAGGCAAAAGCGGTTAGTAAAGCCACAAAACTTACCGCCAGAACTTTGACTTCCAGAATATCCTGCAAGCTCAAACTGGTTTTTTCTGTGCTTATAGCTTCAGGTTTTGGTAACTCTGTGATTTTGAGCATCCAACAGAAAATGAGCCCCAAAGAAATGATAACGGCAAGAATGCCAAATAAGACTTTGAAGCTGGTGAACTGAATTACGGTCAATGCCAGCAAGGGCCCAAAAACCACACCCAGATTGGTCGACATGACAAAATAACCCATGCCCTCACCTTTGCGCTGTTCAGGAATAAATTCATTGGCGACGGGTACTGCCGCCGTGGTCAAAATACTGAACCAGATGCCATGTAAAAAACGCACCAGCAACAGCGACCACATGCTATCCACCAGCAAATAACTAAAGGCAAATAAGGCAAAAATCACGCCTGCACCACGCATCGAGATTTTCTTGCCGAGCTTTTCGATGATCATGCCGGAAAATGGCCGAACCGTAATCGAAGAGGCCAAAAATAGCGTCAGCGCCAGACCTGCTTCTTTTACCGAACCGCCCAGATCTTTCATGATGTAAATCGGCAAGATGGTCAGTAAGGCAAAATAATAAACAAACAGGAAAAAATTATTGAATAAGCACAAGATAAATGAGCGATTCCATAACCGCTCAGCGCTAACTGACATAATCACCAACTCTTAAAATTTGTAGGGAAATAGCACAAACTCAGGCTTGAACAGTGACCGGATGCAAGGCCAACTCGACCAGATTCTGGATATAGTGTTCATCTGGAATCCGGTTGAAAAAAATGATCTGGTAATGAATCGGGCCGTATAAGGTATCCAGCATCAAATCAAAAGGATAATTAGCGCGGATTTCTCCCCGTTCAATCGCTTGCTGAATCAGTTGATGGGTCTGTTGCCGACGTGGCAAGAGATATTGCTGAAAGAACTCACCTGCCAGTTCGCGGTGATTGGCAATTACTACCAGCAAAGCCCGACCGACCGGATGATTCAGCGCTTGAGATAAAGAACCGAGTTGTTGAATGAGATTGCTTTTCAGGCTTTTAGAGGTATCCAGCTCAAATACCGAAGCTGTATGCTGTTTGAAAGTGTCCAGCACCAGTTCCGATTTATGTTTCCACCATCGATAAATCGTGGACTTGCCAACACCGGCACGTGCCGCTACATCTTCAATCGTCAGCTGATGATATTCACATTCTGCCAGCGCATCTGCGACCGCCTGTAAAATGCACTGCTGTCGTCGGGAACTTTTTTCGTCACTGCTCATATTTTTCTACTTAACTTTTAAGATCTAAAAATCGAAACGATACGTATCGTTTTATATTAGGGTAAAAAATAACAAAGCTCCAGTGAAAAACAGAAATTGATGCAAAAAAAAGACCTACATATGAAGGTCTTTTCTCAATCACGATTTAACTTAACTCTGTGCAGTCTTTTTATAAATGCTGCATGAAGGATGATGATTTTCTTGCAAACGCGCGACTTTACGCTGTTCTGCTGCTTCAAAACGGCAACGTTTCCAGTCATTGTCCAGGTTCAAAGCTGGAATCTGTTTTGGTTTACCATTTTCATCCACCGCAACCATGGTGAAATAACAGCTATTGGTATGACGTACCGTTCTCTTTTGAATATTCTGGGCTTCTACACGAATCCCGATTTCCATTGAAGTACGGCCAACATGATTCACACTGGCCAGAAAGGTAACCAGCTCACCAACGTGAATCGGCTCTTTAAAATTCACCTTGTCTACAGATAAGGTCACGACATAACTACCCGAATAGCGACTTGCACACGCATACGCCACCTGATCCAATAATTTCAGAATGGTTCCACCATGAACATTTCCTGAAAAATTTGCCATATCTGGCGTCATGAGAACTGACATCGTTAACTCTGACTGGTCATCCGACACTGCTGCAATTTGATCTAAAGGGGCCATCGTTTTCTTTGAACTCTTTGAATGACAAGGTTATCGTTTATTATTATAGCGTTTTTAACATGAATAAAATGTTCAATTCGGCAAATGAAGCATCACAATTATTGATATAGAAAATGTATTCATACAGAAAAAAATATATTTAATTGCTTAAAATCTCAGTTAGAAAGTTAAGTGCCAATAAATCAACACTTATTTATCTGGGGTTGATCACACAGCAACTGAGAATTTTTCACTGTTTTAAGCGCTGAACAAAAATAATTCAGGAAAATAAAAAGGCTCTGCGTGATTTAAAGCATCACTGGCCTGAGCATTTCCTGCGCCACGTTCTGATAACTTAAAATTTGTTGACCATCCAAGGTCGTTTCAACGGTAAAAGAACCATCCTGATGGGTCGCGGTCACTGTAAAAATATAGTGTTCGAATTGTGCCAGTTTGACCTGCTGTCCAATTTTAATATGCATCATGATGTCTACATCTGTGTAGTGATCTTTTCAAACTGCATTCTGGCATGAACATCGATGCTTTTGAATATTTGATCAACTTAAGTATACGAATAATAATATTAAAATTTTAATTTAAGACGAATAAGGCTTATTATTTAAAACAATATACTTATAATTCAATTTGTTATATTTAAAATTAATTTTATCTTTTGCGATAATTCCGACTGACTGATACACATAGGCAATCATCTTATCTTTTATAACAATCAGTTAAGCGTTACAGCCGATGATCCGTTATCTTTTTGATTGAATGTCCCTATACTGCGATATAGGGATAAACAGAAATTTCAAAAAAAAGATTTATTGAGCTTGATGTTCATGTACCACAAACTGTGGAATACGATGTCCTTGAGCATAATCATGTTTTTGGTAGGCTTGTGAAATTTCCATTAACTTTAACTGGGTCGCCTCGGCACCAGCCTGCATGGTGAGTTCCCTGCCACGTACATCAAAGATATGGCCTTTTTCGCGTAAGTCCGGCTGAATCACCACATCTGCATGCTTTAATTCTTCATGCGCCAGATGTTGCTGCATAATATTGATGTTCTGGTTAAACAGTCCCCAGACATTGCTGGTTTCCGTGTGAATGGGTTGTGCCAGAATATCTACCGCAATCACAATGTCGGCTCCCAGCTCACGTGCCACATCGACCGGCACCGGACTGACCAGACCACCATCTACATATTCTTTACCTTGAATAATAGTCGGAATAAACATACTCGGAATCGAGACTGAAGCACGTACCGCCTGTCCGGTATTACCATAATTAAAAACGACTTTCTTGCCTTCTTTCAGCGCGGTTGCTACCACAAACATCGGGATTTTCATGGCTTCAAGCGGAGTTTGATCGACCTGCAAATTGACATAGTCCTCAACTTTTTTGCCATCAAAAAAACCTTTTCTGGCCAGTTTGATATCACGGACATCATTCGGTCGCATGCTGAGAGCAATATTGCGCAGTTCAATCGCCGGTTTGCCACTCGCATAAATGGAACCTACAATACTGCCCGCACTGGTTCCGACAATAAAATCGGGGTGAATACCCGCCTGTTCCAGTACTTCCAGCGCACCAATATGCGCATAACCACGCGCACCCCCACTGCCCAGAACTAAAGCAACTACTGGACGCTGTTGGGTTTGCTTGATCTTTTGAAAATCAATTTGATTTGGACGTGCCTGAGCTTCTCCGCGTTGTGCAGCAGGTTGTAGATGACTGGTCGCCGCTTGGGCTGTCATGGGGGTCGTTTGGCAAGCACTCAGGCCAAATGTACCCAGTATCACCATACTCAACACATATTTCTGCATGCAGAGAATGTCCTCATTAATCTAAAGCAGCATAGTGTATAAACACATGCATAAATAGTCTGTAGAATTTCGTAAAACTGTCATACAGTTCAGCTACTTTATCTTCATTTTTCCCCATAACTGTATGTCTTCAATCTCACTGTATCGGATTTTCCTGATTTTCCTGCAACTGGGCTGCATTTCATTTGGTGGTCCAGCGGCGCATCTGGTGTTTTTTCACCGAAAATTTGTGACCCAACTGCAATGGTTGAATGACACCCAGTACAGTCAACTGGTCGCTTTGGCGCAACTTTTACCCGGGCCGAGCAGCAGTCAGGTGGGGCTGTCGATCGGTTATCTGCAACGGGGCTATACTGGTGCCGTGATCGCATGGTTGGGTTTTACCCTGCCCTCAATGATTCTGATGACCTTGGTGGCGCTCTTGGGTCAAAGCTATTTTCATATTTTAAACTCAAACAGCTTTCATACCATCCAGTTAATTGTATTTTCTGTAATCGCCTGGGCATTCTGGCAAATGCTGAGAAGCTTCTGTAAAACGGCCTGGCAATACGCTGTCTTAATCCTCTCTGTCGCATTACTGATAGTCGTTTCAGTAAGTTTTAACCAGATTCTGGTCATTATACTGGGCGCAATCTGTGGACTCTTGGCTGGATATTTTTCCCAATCAGATTCGAAACCCAAAGAAATTAACAAAACGGCAATCAGCTCGCCTTATATTCGATCTGCCGCTGCACCTTATTGGTTACTGGCATTTATCCTGCCATTTTTGCTGCTGCCCTTAGCTGGAAAATTATGGGGTGAATCGGAGCTGCAATTTTTTTCCAATTTTTATCAGACTGGCTCGCTGGTGTTTGGTGGCGGTCATGTGATTTTGCCTTTGCTGCATCAGGATTTTGTCACAACCGGTTTAGTCAGTGCAGAGTCTTTTGATCTTGGCTATGCATTTACCCAGCTAATGCCGGGACCTTTATTCAGTTTTGCCAGTTATATTGGTGCTTTGCTGCCTTGGACGCCTTATGCCTGGCTGAATACATTGTTAGCGACCTGTGCAATCTTTTTACCTTCATTTTTCTTGATCTTTGCCACCTTGCCTTACTGGTCGTGGTTGATGCAGCAGCGCCATATTCATCAGGCGGTGATGGGCATCAATGCTGCAGTGGTGGGTTTGTTACTATATTTATTGTTGGATCTTTCACAACGCTATTTTAGCTATGGTTCCGACCTGGTCTTTGTCGCAGTGATGATTGCCCTGCTACGCTCAAAATTACCAGTCTGGTTCAGCCTGATTTTGGGCTTCGTGCTTTATCAAAGTTATTTAAATTTCTTTTAAATAACTTTGGCACAAAAAAGCCCCGAATGATCGGGGCTTTTTGCTTCAAGTCTTACCAGATATCTGATTTGACCTTGTCTTTAAATTTAGGATGGTTATCCAGTTTAAATTCAGGCTCTTTCACACCACGCTTCAACTGACCAGTATAGTCGCGAAGTAGCATCAGCAAGAATGGCATCAGCAACAGGATTGCGATCAGGTTGATGCTTGCCATGACACCCATGAACAGATCTGCCATATTCCAGATCAATGGCACACTGGCGATAGAACCGAAATACACCATGACCAATACAAATAAGCGGAAAATCAACATCACCCGGCTATTGTTATTGATGAACTGGACGTTTCCTTCGGCATAGGCATAGTTACCAATAATCGAAGAATAGGCAAACAGGAACAGAATCAAAGCCAGGAAGTCATCACCCCAAGCACCAATCTGGCTTTCAAGCGCCATCTGGGTCAAGGTCACGCCTTCAAAGCCTGCATTTTCATACAGACCCGAAACCAGAATAATAATCGCGGTACATGAACACACCACAAAGGTATCTACAAATACTCCGAGCATCTGTACCAGACCCTGGTTGACCGGATGTTTGACATCGGAAGCTGCAGCAGCATTCGGTGCCGAACCCATCCCTGCCTCGTTAGAGAACAGACCACGCTTGATGCCCATCATCATTGCCATAGATACCATGGCGCCAAAGAATCCACCAGCGGCGGCTTCAAATTCAAAGGCTTTACTGAAAATGAGCTGGAAGATGGATGGGAGCAGATCGTAATTGATGACCGCAATATACAAAGCCACAGCCAGATAAAGCACAGCCATAAACGGCACAAAGCTTTCCGCAACTTTCGCAATCCGTTTAATCCCGCCAAAAATGATCACCGCAGTCATCAATACCAGAAACAATCCGACCCAGGAAATTTCCAGATTCAGGCCGCCTAATGGCAGAATCAGGTTCGCCTGATCCCAGCCCCAGGCATGAGAGGTTGCTCCGGTAATGGCATTGGCCTGAACTGCATTGAAGACAAAACCATAAGTCGTGATCAATGCAATCGCAAAGACAATCCCGAGCCATTTTTGTTTCAGGCCTTGGGTAATGTAATAAGCTGGTCCACCACGGAATTGCTGGTTTTTGTTATCTCGCACCTTAAACAACTGGGCCAAAGAGGATTCAACAAAAGCAGAACTCATGCCCAAAAAGGCAGTAAACCACATCCAGAAAACGGCACCGGGGCCACCAATCGCAATCGCAATGGCGACACCCGCGACATTGCCCACCCCGACCCGGCTTGCCAGTCCAGTGACAAAGGCCTGAAACGGGGTAATGCCGTGCGTATCCTGAACCTTGCCACGGCTATTTTTCATGACTTTCATGCTGTGCCAGAACAAACGAATTTGTACTGCACCCGTCATGATCGTGTAGAAAATACCGACTGCGACCAGAAACACCACCAGAAAATCCCATAAAGGGCCATTCAGGGCATTAATCCAGCCGAGTAAGGTTTCATTTAACTGATCATTCATGTCACATCCTTATGAGCCTATGACTCATCGTATCAGGCATAAAAATTATGCAAAAAACTTCAAAATCATCTGAATAACAGTAGCATTGATTAAGTCAACGAAGAACGCACCACATAATGGAACAATCAGGAAGGCCTTATGCGACGCACCATACATATTGGTAATCGCCTGCATATTGGCAACCGCTGTTGGCGTTGCGCCCATACCGAAACCACAATGCCCTGCTGCAAGTACCGCAGCATCGTAGTTTTTACCCATGATGCGGAAAGTTACAAAACCGGCATACAAAGCCATGGTGATGGTCTGTGCACCCAGAATTACCATCAGTGGTCCTGCAAGGTCAGCCAATTGCCATAATTTCAATGATAACAATGCCATCGCCAAGTACAGCGACAATGAAGCATTACCAAACACATCAATCGCGCGATCGAAAATCTGAACTTTGAAAACACCTTCCAGTACATTACGCAGGATGACACCACCCGCCAATGCCCAGACAAATGTTGGCAGTTCAAATGCAGTACCTTTACTGAAACCCGTCATAAACTCTGCAAAAGCCAAACAGCCTGCAAATAGACCCAAGGTCGTGATTGCATTATCAGCGGTAATTAAACGCACCTGATGCGGATATTCAAACGGTACATATTCGCTGGTGGTGCTGTCCATTGGCGTATTGTCACGCGTTTCAATTTGCTGATCGGTACGCGCAGTCGCCAGGTTACAACGGTTGATCAGCAACTTGGCTAAAGGTCCGCCAATAATACCGCCGATAATCAATCCAAAAGTCGCACTGGCCATACCTAGTGCCAAAGCACCTTGAATACCATGTTCAACTTCAAAAATTTCCCCCCATGCACCCGCAGTACCATGACCACCGGTTAAGGTAACTGAGCCTGCAATCAGGCCAATCAACGGGTCAATACCCAATAATGTTGCCAGACTCATGCCGACCGCATTTTGCAAAATAATGAAAGCCGAAACAGCAAACAGGAAAATAACCAGACCGATCCCACCTTCACGCAACTTGGAAAAGTTGGCACTCAGACCAATCGAAGCAAAGAAAATCAGCATAAAGCTGGTTTGTAGTTCTGCACTGGTGGTGATGCTATATCCCCACAATGAATGCACCAGCAATGAGATAATCGCCGCAACCAAACCGCCCGCAACCGGCTCAGGAATATTGTAACGTCTTAAAAAATCGATTTTATTAACCAGGAATCGGCCGAGTAACAAAACAATGACTGCGGCAATCAAGGTATAAAATGCGTTAAAAGTAAAATCCATAATTTTTTGCCCAAGATGATTTTGAATTTTTTATTGTTCTAAAAGTGAGGGAGTGCGCTAGATCTCTAGCTCGCTCATTAGATCTTTATCTGGAAATATCCTGATTTGATCTATCACCATTAGAAAAACAAACCGATTTATCATCTCTTTTAAACTTATGAATATCATCATCACGATCATATTCAACAAATGAGAGATTTATAAAAGCAACACCTTTTCTATTCCGATACTCAGTCTGTTGGAAAATTGCAGACAATTTTCAAACAGACGCGCATGTTGGTAAAAAAACTGTGTTTTAAGCTCAAAAAAACATTCAGTGCTTGATGAGTGCTTTCAACCTAAAGACTTCATTCAAGCCATCTGGAATCGCGTTATTTAAAACAGATCTTAATCACAAAATGCATGAATTAAGATGAAAAGTCGTACATTATGCTGTTTCTTTGTATCAAGTTTTATTTCTTTTTATTAGCAATAGTTAATTTACCTATAAAAAATAATTATAAATTCTCATTTTTATATGAAGATTAATCTATATTTTAATTCAAAAAAAATATTAATCTTTTACTCGACACGGAATGAAACAGGGATCTTGAAATTAAATTATCTTGATTTGCAGTCAAAATAAACCAGTTCTCTGTTTGAAATTGTTATTGTTGAATGGTTCAAGCACTTGGGTTTTAAGCCATTTTTTAAATCAAAGACCAACATTATGGGTAAATCGATTGCTATCACTGAGGCGATTTATGTTTAGCTAAAAGAATGCGAAATTTCATTCCTCAAGTCATTTTGCTGACAAATTGTTTTTTGCAGCCGGCTGAGAATGAAATTTTCCTATCCCCCGTTCTGTTTGTTTAGTTTATAGTCATTACAAACTCAATAAGGATATTCGACTGGACCCCATAATGGATCAAAATCTTGTTCATGCTGTAGATCACACCATCACTTCTCGCCATTCAGTGCGTGCTTTTTTAAATACCCCCGTTAGTACAGACACCTTAAAAGAGATTCTGGCGGTGGCCAGCCGCGCACCTTCAGGAACCAATACCCAACCCTGGAAAGTGTATGTGGTAACAGGTAAAAAGCGTGATGAACTCGTGCAGCAGGTTTGTCAGGCACAAATGCAAATCTATGCAAATCCGGAATTGTCGCAGCAGTATCAGGAAACTTTTGCCTATTATCCTGAACAATGGATCTCGCCATTTATTGAACGTCGTCGTGAAAATGGCTGGGGTTTATATGGCTTGCTGAATATTCAGAAAGGCGAAAAGGAAAAAATGGCGCGTCAGCAGCTGCGTAATTTTGAATTATTTGATGCGCCTGTCGGCTTATTTTTTACTGTACATCGGTCTTTGGCGATTGGGTCCAAAATGGATGTTTCCATGATGATCCAGAATGTTATGCTGGCAGCAAAAGCCCGCGGTCTGGACACTTGCCCGCAGGCAGCCTGGAATCACTTTCACCCGATCGTGCTTGATCTGGTCGGCGCACCCGATGATGAAGAGCTGGTCTGCGGTATGGCACTGGGTTATGCCGACCCAGAGCAAATTATTAACAGCTTTATTACCCCGCGCGTTCCCGTAGAAGAATTTGCCGTGTTTATCGATGAGTGATGCAAGCAGGGCTAAGCCAACTTGCTTAGCCCTCTGTCCAGACCAGTATTTTTATTATCTGAGAGGCAGCCAGCATCTATGCATTTTTTAGGCTGGGCATGTTGATTTTAAAAATCGCCCAAGCAGAAATACCGACAAAAACCAGCATGATCAATGCCATATTCAGTAAAGCATGCCAGATCAGAAAATTCAGTAATACACCGCTCAATAAACCACAGACAAATTGCATACTGCCCATAATGGCACTTGCAGTTCCTGCCCGCTCGCCCTGTTCAGCCATTGCCAGAGCCATGGCATTCGGACCAGTAAACCCGATAGATGCCACCACAATAAACATGCCTAACAACACCCAGAACACAGAATCGACGTCCAGACAGCCCAGCAAGATTAACCCTAATACACCGGTAAACTGCAGACAGGTGCCGATTTTCAAGCGCTGTAATATCGAGAATCGCCCAGCCAGACGTTTATTCAAGGTCGAAAACAGCATGATCCCGAAGGCATTGACACCAAAGGCATACGCAAACTGCTGCTCAGTCAGCTGATAACGATCCATCAGAATGGTAGAAGAAGCACTGATATAACAGAACATCACTGCACCGGAAAAACAGCCAGCATAGAGCGGGCGTCGAAAGCTTGGATCCTGAAAAATAGTACGGTACAAACTTAATACCTGCTGGAAGTTCAGCTTGAGACGACGTTCTGGCTCCAGAGTTTCTTTAAATAGAAAATGTACACAGGCCAGACTCAACAGACCGCAGCCCATCAGCACCAAGAAGATCACATTCCATTCATAAAACATCAATACCCAGGCCCCCAGACTCGGAGCGATGATTGGTGCAATCGCAGTCACAATCATCATGCTGGCAAAGGCCTGAGCTGCTGAATGCATATCCAGACGATCACGAATTGCAGCGCGTGCCATGACCACCCCGACACAGCCACCGAGAGCTTGCAGAATCCGTGCAGCGATCAGGCTCCATTCATCCTGCGCAAAAACACACAGCAAACTTGCCACAATGTATAAGCATAGCCCAAAATATAGTGGCGGTTTACGCCCAATCCGGTCACTGATCGGACCATAAATCAGTTGTCCGATCGCCAGACCGAAGAAATAAGCTGGCAGGCTATTGGCAACCATTTGGGTACTGACACCAAAATCTGCTGCCATGGCCGGTAAGGCCGAAAGATACATATCAATGGATAAAGGCCCGAGTGCACTTAAGGTCGCCAGCAAAACAATCCAGGACATGGCATAAGGTTGTTGTACTATTTTATTCGATGTCATAAGCGTGAAGATTTAAAGCGCTAATATGCAGACAAATTAACACAGTGCATAGTATGATTTAGCCTGAAATGAAGATTTATAAATATACTATTTTCATTAGCCTATTCAGATTCAGCTCTAAGACTGCAGTATAAAGGACGACCTTTGAAATCTTGGCTCACTCGTCTCAAGCAAACTACCTATAATACGACCTTGATGTATAACCTGCGCATGATGACGGCATTTGCAGGTACCGCCTTTGTTCCCTATTTTATGGGACAACAATTGATGACGATCCCATTGACTTTAGGGGTGGTCGCAGCTGGTTTAAGCGATATTGATGACCGCTTTTCGGTGCGGATTTTAAATCTGCTCTACACCTACATTGGCTTCTTTATTACGGCAGTAGGCGTATATCTGCTTTTTCCTTATCCCTTGCTGTTTGCCTTGGCCTTAATTGTGTCCTGTATTGCCCTGATTTTGCTGGGTTCACTAGGGCGACGCTATGCCACGATTTCCTACGGCTGTCTGGTGATTTCCGTTTATTCCATGCTCGGGGTGGAGCTGTTTGATGAATGGTATAAACAGGCTGGTTTATTGGTCATCGGCGCGATGTGGTACGGTCTGCTGTCGACCATCAGTTTCCTGATTTTCCCTGCCCGACTGGCGCAAGACAAGCTTGCCATTTCCTATTCTGCTCTCGGTGACTTTTTATATGCCAAGTCCAATCTGTTTGATGTGGACATGACCCCGAAAAGCTATCAGCAAAGCATGATTGAACTCTCGCTTGAAAATGGGAAACTGATTGCGATTTTTAATGAGATGAAAACTGCCCTTTTGACTCGCCTGAAAGGTGACCGGGGGCAAAAAGACACCCGTCGCAGCCTGCAATATTATTTTGTCGCGCAGGATATTCATGAACGTGCCGATTCAGCGCATATTGATTATCAGAAACTGGCCAAGATTTTCCAGCATAGCGATATCCTGTTCCGCTTCCAGCGCATCATGTCAATTCAGGGCAAAGCCTGTAAGGACCTGAGTGAAAGTTTGCTGATGCGCAAACCTTATGTACATAACCAGCGCTTCAAGCATGCCTTTGATAACCTGAGACAGTCTCTGGATAAGTTACGTCAGGAGCAGCAGTATGATCAGGTCTGGATCAGTGCCCTGTTTGCGCTGTTTCAAAACCTGAAATCGATTGATGCCCAGTTACGCAACCTGGAAACCGAGCAGAATATCAAGTCCGAGCGTTTCAAACATATCGAGAACCAGCTTAGAGATGATGACCTGAAAGGCTGGGATGACATCAAGATTCGGATTAAGCAGCATCTGACCCCAGAATCGGTGCTGTTCCGGCATGCCATTCGCCTGTCGATTGTGCTGCTGATCAGCTATATCTTCGTACAGGTCAGCAATATTGAATATGGTTACTGGATTTTATTGACCGCACTCTTTGTCAGCCAGCCCAACTTTAACGCCACCAAACGCCGTTTACGTCTGCGTATTGTCGGTACGTTGGTCGGTATTATTCTAGGTTATGCCATTTTGTATTTTGTGCCTTCCATCGAAGGACAATTATTGCTTCTGGTATTCAGCGGAATTCTGTTCTTTGAATTGCGCAGTAAACAGTATGCACAGGCCACCGCCTTTATCACGATTTTAGCGCTGATCAACTTCAATCTGGATGGTATGGGCTATGCCGCGGCCATCCCGCGTATGATCGACACCTTGATTGGCTGTGCGATTGCCTGGTTCGGCGTGAGCTTTATTTTTCCGGACTGGAAGTTCCGGCGTTTGCCGCGCAGTATCAAACGCAGCTTGCAGGCAGAAGCAGATTATTTGAGTGAAGTAATCGAGCAGTATAAATCGGGACGTAATAATGGCCTGAAATATCGGATTGTGCGCCGTGCGGCCCATAATACCGATGCCGAGGTGGCTTCACTGATTTCAACACTGGCTACTGAACCGGATATTGATCCGGTACAAAAATCACTAGCCTTTGAGTTCCTGTGTCTGAATCATACTTTTATCAGTTATATTGCCGCACTGGGCGCACACCGGGAAAAAATTGAAGATCAGGACATTCTGAATTTACTAGACAAAGCACTTGAGAACATTCGTGGTGCATTGCTAAGAGATGAAATGCCCGATTTAAGTGCGCAAAATATGATTGCCCATATTCGCCAGCGCCTGGCTCAAGATCAGGAGCAAGATCAGAAATCCCTGATCATTTTGCAGCAACTGTCTTTAATGTTCAGCATTTTAAAGCAGTTGAGCCAACTGAAACAAAGTTTGAGTCATGAGCGTGATGAACAGGCAACTGAATTAGGTTCATTATAATTTGGCTGATTTTGGAACAATATACTCACTGAATTGGTACAATTAGTGCTAAACTTTTTACAGTTTAAAATCTGCTAATTTCATTATGACCGCGAAAAATTTATACGCTTATACCCTACAGCCTGTGAACTATGAAATTTCAGAAGCCGAGCAGCGTCATGCTCAGCTGGTGATCTGGCGTAGTACCAATAAAATTGGCATGAAAGCATGGCTGATCATGGGTGCTGTTGTTGCACTTTCTATTCTGGGCATTCTGCTCCTGAAGAACTATTCTACCGTGTTCTGCTGGGTGTCCATTGTGTGTGTGGTGTTGTATTACCTGATCCGTACCTTTGGTCTGGAATGGTATGTTAAACGCAAGATGAATGAATTTCCGGTACAGGAAATCAAAGGTGTTCGCCTGGGCGTACAACCACATGGCATCGTGATGCGTCAGAAAATGGGCATGCAAGAAGGTGTTGGGGCGATTAGCTGGAAAGACATCTATGAATGGTACAACACACCAGAATTCATGTTGGTCAATTTCAAGGTAAAAGGCCAGCAAGGTGCATATATCCTGCCGAAACGTCTGGACAGCAAAAACTTCTCTTTCGCCACGATTCGCAAGCATCTGGAAGCAGAAGTCGGCGCAGCAAAACAAATCTAAACTGTTCTTTCTTCAATGAAAAACCTCCTGTCCCGGCATGGAGGTTTTTTTAATCTTAAAACAATAAATGATAATGAGAATAAATATTATCCTCAACACCTATAATTCGAGCTTAAACTTCAGTTATAATTTTGCCACTTTTATAGATCTCACCCTTAATCTGACGACCATGTTTAAAAAGACATTTTTCCAAATCCACTGGTTTCTGGGGATTACAGCAGGTTTAATCCTCTCGATAATGGGGGTCACTGGCGCAATCTATTCCTATGAACAACAAATATTAAAATGGATGAATAGCGACAGTTATACGGTTCAGGTTCAGCAACGTGACAAACTCACGCCTGCCGAGCTGTATCAGCACTTTAACCGTACTGCGCCTGACATGAAGATCAACAGTATTACCGTGGCACAAGATCCGAGTGCTTCGAGTACTGTGAATGTTGCCAAAGAAGGCGCACGGCGTGGTCAGAACATCATGATCAACCCGTATACTGCGGAAGTCTTGCCAGAGATTAAGGGTCGGGAATTTTTCCAGTTTGTTCAGCAACTGCATCGTAATTTGACGGTTGGTCCGGTGGGTAAGCAGATTACCGGTGCCTGTACCCTGATGCTGATCTTTTTTGTCTTGTCAGGTCTGTACCTGCGCTGGCCGAAACGTCATTCGATCAAGCAATGGTTCTTTGTAAAACCTCAACTGAAAGGCCGTAATTTTATCTGGGATCTGCACGCTGTTGTGGGAACCTGGGTGGTGATTTTCTACCTGATTCTGGCCTGTACCGGTCTGTACTGGTCTTATGACTGGTGGCGCAATGGCATGTTTAAGGTGCTGGGTGTGGAACGTCCGCAACCGGAAATGCAGGCCAATGCGGGCAATAACCGTGGTGAAGGACGTCAAGGCGGCGAACGTGGTCCAAGTGCTGAAAGTGAAGCACGTGGCGAAGGCCGTCAGGGTGGCGAACGCGGTGCTGGTGGTGAAGGCCGTCAGGGTGGTGCTCGTGGTGAAGGCCGCGAAGGTCTCAGCGCTGAAGCTACTGTCCGTGCGTTGGACCAGAGCTGGATTGGCTTTAACACTGAATTTTCAGATAAGTATTCTACTGTAACGTTTAACCTTCCGAAAAAACCGGATGGTGAAATGCAACTGAGCTTTGTCGATCCAATCGTTCAGCATGAACGTGCACGAAACAGTGCCACTTATAATTACCAGACAGCTGAATTTACCAAAGTTGAGCTGTATGAAGATAAAAAGCTCAATGAAAAGATCATGAGCAGCATGTTACCGGTGCATCGTGGCAGCTTCTTCGGCCCGATCTACCAGTTCTTTGCCATGGTCGCAGCCTTGTTGATGCCGTTGTTCTTTGTGACCGGCTGGATGCTCTATCTGAAACGTCGCAAACAGAAACGCTTAACGCTGGCAGCACGTCAGGGTGCGACTTTAGTAAACCTAGATGAAAATTCCAAACCGTGGCTCATCGCGTATGCGTCACAAACAGGGGTTTCTGAGCAGCTGGCTTGGCGTACAGCAACTGCGCTGCAGGAAGCGCGTCAACCGGTAACCGTCAAGCCGGTACAACAGCTGACGCTTGCCGATTTACAGCAAACTGAACAGGTATTATTTGTTGCCAGTACCTATGGCACGGGCGAAGCACCGGATCTGGCTTCTTCTTTTGAGAAAAAAATCCTGTCTGCTCAAGCTGATCTCAGTCATTTAAGTTATGCTGTATTGGCCTTAGGTTCTCAGGAATATCCAGACAGCTATTGCAGTTTTGGTCACCGTATTGATCAGTGGTTAAAACAGAATGGTGCCCAGCAGCTATTCAATACAATTGAAGTCGACAATGCCAATAACGAGCATATCCAGCAATGGAATACTGCACTGGCACAAGTCACTCGACTTGAGCTACAAGCGATGAGTATCGATAAGACCTTTGATCACTGGAGTTTGAGTAAACGTGAAGTCCTCAATCCGGGTAGTCTGGGTGCGCCTGCCTTCAATATCGAACTGACCCCTGAGCATGAAGCCGTCTGGCAAGCAGGTGATATTGCCGAGATTCAGCCAGGAAATAGCCCAGAACGTATTCATGCATTTATGCAAAAGCACCAGATAGCAGCGGGTACACAAGTACCTTCTATGCAACAGAATATTGAACAGGCACTCTGGGATCGTGATCTGACTCAGGCTGAACCTTTTGATTCTCTGGATCAGCTCCTCACGCAATTACCGGTTTTGGCAACACGTGAATACTCCATTGCCAGTATTCCAAGCCAGCAGGTTTTACGTCTGGTGGTACGTCAGCAAACCGATGCTAGTGGTAATCTGGGATTGGGTTCAGGCTGGCTGACCCAGCATGCGGCTCTCAATGCGCCCATTGCACTGCGTATTCGCAGCAATGAATCTTTCCACCTGATTGATGACAACCGCCCGATTATATGTATTGGTAATGGTACCGGCATTGCCGGACTATTAAGTCTGCTCAGTGCGCGTAACCGTCAGGACTATAGCCAGAACTGGCTGATCTTCGGTGAACGTCAGCGTGAACACGACTTCTTCTTTGAAGAAACCATTCAGGCCTGGCTGCAAATGGGAACCCTGAAACGTCTCGATCTTGCATTCTCGCGCGACCAGCAGGAAAAAGTTTATGTACACCATAAACTGCGTGAACAGGCTGAAGAACTAAAAGCTTGGATTGCTCAAGGTGCAGTGATTTATGTCTGTGGTAGCATCAATGGCATGGCCAGCGATGTGGATCAGGCCCTGATTGAGATTCTCGGTGAAACGATGTTAGATCAATTACGTCTGGATGGACGTTATCGCCGTGATGTATATTAAGATAACCTGATATGCTAAAAACCGGGCTCAATGGCCCGGTTTTTATTGAAGATGCAAAAGCAATAATAAGAATATGAATAAGAAAAAAGGAACCCTGGATGCTCAATCAACTTAAACGAAGTCTTAGCCTGATCTCTGGCTTGATCCTATGTATCAATAGCGTCTGGTTACTGAGCCAAGGTCAGAGGCATTTTGCTATTGCCCTGTCGATCTTCATTGGGGTGGCACTCATCCTGTACGCCTTATTTTTTTCATCTATTCAGCGCTGGAAACAGAATTCCCGATTCAGAACCTTGTTCTGGAACAGTCTCTGGGGCGGATTTTTATTCTGGATAATCAGTGTCGCGGCTTTCTTTGTTTATATCCAGATGTCAATCAACCCGAATATTCCGGCACGACCTGCTGCAGCGATTTTAGTATTAGGCAGTGGCATTAATCAGGGTCAGCCCTCACCCATCTTAAAAAATCGTCTGGATACCGCAGCAAAATATGCAGAACGATATCCAAATACTTTAATCATTATGACCGGTGGACGAAATTTCCGGGAGAGACAGAGCGAAGCTGAAGTCATGCAAAGTTATATCTACACGAACTATCCGCAGCTCAAAAACCCCATTAGCTTAGAAGATCAAAGCAGAAGTACCCAACAGAACCTGCAATATTCTCAGGCAATCCTAAAACAGCAACATATTGATCGAAATGAGCCCATTGCGATTGTCACTAGCGATTTTCATAGCCCTCGTGCCCGTGCCATTGCCAGACATCAGGGTTATCAACAAGTCATCAGCCTGAGTGCCAGCACACCCCAGAATGTTCGCTATAATTCCTGGTTACGCGAATATTTTGCTTTGATAAGTGGCTGGCTACTGAATGAATATTCATTGTTCCAATAAACAAGCTGTTTTAAAAACAATAAATTTAATTTAAACGGATCTGCCTAGGCAAAGGCATATCCGGATTTTTAAACAGTTCCGGCTTTTGCACATAGATCTGATACAGATAATTTTTAATATCAAGTAATAATTTTTCCGGTGCCACCAGAATATTCTGCCCTTCCGGGGTCAGGTCAAGCGAAACAATGGTACTTTCCTGACGTAAAAAGGGAATGACTTTCTCTACAAAATCCTTGAGACCAATTTCCTGAATCTCGTAATTTTCCCAATTGTCTTTAATCAACAGTCGAGCCAGACCTTTACTTTGCCAACAGGCAAATGCGCGTTGTCCGGTCGGCGTGGCACATAAGGCCCAGCCATCTTGGTAGAGTGCAAAAATGCCAGCATTAGCAACAATGGCTTCAATATATTGCTTATAAAGCTGTTGAGGATCGAAAGCAGTTTTTTGGGATTTGGTCGCGGCTTTGCGCTGATAGGGATTTCTCATGGTCGTGAAATCTTAATATTATTATAATACAATCAGATTCTAAGGAATAAATAGAGTTGAAGCAAGAAGATATGGTGGGCGCTGACGGGATCGAACCGCCGACATTCTGCTTGTAAGGCAGACGCTCTACCAACTGAGCTAAGCGCCCT